>DASXMJ010000043.1 GCA_036495685.1 Candidatus Binataceae bacterium
CGCCGCCCGCACGTAGTCGTTGGCCAGCCCCACCGCCTGCGAGGTATCGACCGCCTGCGGCGAATCCATCTGCTGCGGTGCGGTGTCCGGCATCGGCACCTCGGGCATGTCGAGATCCTGCATCTCGCTGCCCCCGCCTCCACCGCCGCCCGCTTCCAGGTTCACCATGATTAGCTCGCGTCCGCGCTGCTCGTGCACCGTGATGATCAGGAACAGCAGCGCGAGCACGTGCAAAGCCACCGAGAGCGGAAACGGGCCTATCATGAGACGCAGCGCATCGCGGATGGACTGATACCGCGTCACGTCGGCCTGGTCTTCGTCGCCGTGCTTTTCGGCTTCCGCTTCCCGCTTCGACATCACGCGGTACAGAATCAGCGCGACGACGAAAGTTGAGATGATTAATAGAATTGCAATTAAGACGATCATAGAAAGGTGTGCTCCCCGCTCAGAACGCGCTCGCGCGCGGTCCCGGGTCGAGTTGCCGGCCTCCGTTCATTAGGCTCCTCCTCCGCTCGGCGCCCCGCCACCGCCACCTGAGGGCAGCTGTGACACCGCGATCGCGATCGCTTCCGCTCCCGCGCTCTTTGCGATGTCCAGGATGCGGACCATGTCACCAAGAATTACCTTGGGGTCGCCCTGGAAGATCACGATCTTATCGGAAGACTGAAGCGGTGCCAGCTGCTGCGAAAGCGTGGTCTGGAGTTCGGGTTCGGTAACCTGCTTGTCACCGACCATGATTTGGTGGTCAGCGGTATAGGTCACGATGATGCCCTTGGGCTTGTCGGTCGTCTGTGACGCCTCGGCCTTGGGCAGATCCACATGGGCCGCCGACTCGATCGTGACCGCGGTGGTGACCATGAAAATGATGAGCAGAACGAGGAATATATCGGTCAGCGGGGTGATGTTGATGTCGGCGAAGACCCCGCCGCCCCGTTCTTCTTTCTTCTTTGCCATTTACGATTCCTCTGGGCCGCGCGCTGACGCGTTTGCAACGCCGTGCCTATCCTCCCGACGCATGGTTAGCCAGCTGCGCCTCGGTAACCCGCTTCGCAGCGATCGCGATCGTTACCGCGCCGGCCGACTTGGCGATGTTCAAAATTCGCACCATGTCGCCCAGCAGTACTTTGCGGTCGCCCTGGAACACGACGATCTTCGCATCCACCTTGCCCAGCGCTTCGCGCAGGCTGGGCAGCAACTCGCGTTCGGGAACGTCCTTCGAGTTCACGAACAGTTCGTGTTGCGCGGTATAGGTGACAATTACGCCCTTGTTCTCGGGATTGGTGTTGGTTGCGTTCGGGAGATCCACGTGCGCGGCCGACTCGATGGTGACCGAGGTGGTCACCATGAAGATAATCAGCAGCACCAGGAATATGTCGGTCAGCGGGGTGATGTTGATGTCGGCAAATACACCGCCACTCTCACCGTGAGGGCCACTAATGGCCATGCGCCTGCCTCCCCTGGAGCGCCGCGTCGATCAGGCGATCGGCGTTGATATGGAGGATGGCGTTGATGTTCTCGACCTTGACCGAGAAGTAGTTGTAGAAAATAACTGCGACGATCGCGACCGCCAGACCAAGCGCGGTCGAAATCAGCGCTTCGGAGATACCGGCAGCGACGACTGAGAAACCGCCGGTGCCCATGATCGCCATCGACTGGAACGCGACCAGAATACCGACCACGGTGCCGAACAGCCCGATGAACGGGGCGGACGCGCCGGCGGTGGCGAGCACCCAGATATAGCGCTTGAGTTCCAGGCTTTCCTGGTAGCGCCGTTCGTCATCCAGATCGGCTAAATGTTCGCGGTCTAGCGTCTGGGAAGCGGAGATCAGCGTGTGATACACGCGCTCAGACGGGTTCGAGCGCGCTTGGGTCGCCTGCAGCGCTTCGTTGAACTTGCCGCCACGCAACTGTGGGATCAGGGAATCCGCGGTCCTTGCGGCCCGTGGTCCGATCCCCCGCAGCGCCCACAGGCGCTCAAAAATGATTGCCAGGCATACTACGGAGATGAAGAGCAGCGGGTATGTCGCATAGTAACCCTGCTGTATCATCGACAAAATGCCAAACTGAGTCTGCATCGCCTATCCTCACAATGTGGTTAGAATTTGAGCGGCGTAACTTGGTTCCGCTCGAACCTCGCTAACGGAGTCAAACTTCCTGCTGCGGTTCTCCCCTGAACCGGCCGCGCTATGCTTGTCCATTCCTTCTAGACTTCGGATCCCACCAGCCGGTTAAGATCCTTGGTAGCGGAGACGGCGCGGAGCCTTTGAATGCAATAAAGACCGATCTTTGTCAAGAGCGACCTACGCGGCACCAAACAACCATCTCCTCGGGAACGCATTTTGCGGGGCTCCACGACGTGATGGTTACGGTGTTTCGGTAAGCATGAGCTTAGTTCTGGGACTGGGACAACGCAATTCAAACTTTGGCGCACGGGCGGAGGCGGGGGCGCGACCATGCCCGCAGCTCGGCGGCGATAAACTGCCGCGCCAACTGCGGCAATTGATGACCACCAGGATTGTCTTGACTTCTCTTTCCTGCGAGTCTATCCACCACTTGACCGCCGGGCGGTCTTTTTTTCTGACTCGGAATCTTTCTGCTTACCATGCGGCCACTTAAAATGACGACGCGCACCCCTTCAATGTTCATTCGCCCGAAGGGCGCCCTGGTGTGCCATTACCTGCACTACTTGCTATCGGCTTGCGTGGTCGCATTTGTGCTGGTGTCTCTGGCTTCCTGCAAGTCTGCGCCGCAGCCTCCGCAGACCGCTGCCGTGCCCCAGGACACCCGCAGTAATCCCGACGAGCCGACCAAGAGCATTCCGCCCGATCTGTTCAAAGAACTGCCGATCTACCCGGGCGCGACCGTCGAACACGTCCACAAACCCAAAGGCGCGATGCGAGAAATCGCGTTTTCGACTCCCGCGCAGCTGAACGAGGTGGTCGAGTTTTTTAAGGAAGGGCTCAAGAAGAACGACTTTCACGTTACCTCATCGCTGATCATGCCGGCGCGCAAGACCTGGTCGTGCGATTTTCACAAGAACGGGCGGCCGGCGACCATTCTGCTGTACCCCGACGATCACGATAAATCCAAAATGGTGATCGATTTGATCTACGAGATGCCGCCAAAGGTTGACCCTTCGATGGAAGAAGCGGAGGAGACTTTTGACGTTATCGGGCCGGGCGAAGTCGCCCAGCAGGCCCCTGATTCGAACGCGAACGCAAAGAGGAACTAGTACGATGGCACTATTGGATGGAAAAGTAGCGGTTATCACAGGCGCCGGCCGCGGTATCGGCCGCGAGGAGGCCCTGCTGATGGCGAAACACGGATGCAAGATCGTGGTCAACGATCTCGGCGGACACTTCGACGGCACCGGCCAGTCCCGCTCCCCGGCGGAAGACGTGGTCAAGGAAATCCGCGCAGCGGGCGGCGAAGCGGTCGCCAATTTCGAGAGCGTCACCGACTTTAGGTCCGCCAAGCGCATCATCGAATGCGCGACCGACAACTTCGGCAAGCTCAGCATCGTGGTGAACAATGCCGGAATACTGCGCGACCGCATGGTCTTTAACATGAACGAAGAAGACTGGGACGCGGTGGTCGGGGTGCACCTGAAAGGCAGCTTCAACGTCGCGCGCCATGCCTGCGCTTATTGGCGCGAACAGCATAAGGGTGGCAACGTGCTCAACGGCAGGCTCATCAACACCAGCTCCGACTCCGGTATTCTCGGCAACGCCGGACAGTCCAACTATGGGGCCGCCAAAGCCGCGGTGGCCGCGATGGCGGTCATCGTCGATCGCGAGATGCAGCGTTATGGCGTGACCGCCAACGCGATCGCTCCGGTCGCACGCACCCGCCTCACGGTCGATGCGACTCCGCAGACTGCCGCGGGCATGCCGACCGCCAAGGCGGGCGAATGGGATGCGTTCACTCCCGCGCACGTGGCGCCTCTGGTTGCATGGCTCTCCAGCGACGACGCGAAGGATGTCCACGGCGAAGTGTTCCGCGTCGGGATGGGCACTGTGTGGCTGATGCGCGGATGGCATTCGGCGGGCAAGGTTGCCAAGAAGGGCTCTATGTGGGATCCGGCGGAGCTCGGCGGCAAGCTGAAGGAAGAACTTGCCAAGGGAGCCACCGCCAAAGAGAACATGGGCCAGGTGATGGCGGGCAACGTCTGAGCGCGTGAGTCAGCACACCCACAAGACCGCAAGCGCGGCTCCTCGAGAGCCGCGCTTTCGTTCCGTCCTGATAATCTGTGCGGCCAACACCGCGCGCAGCGTCATGGCCGAGCACATCTTGAAGCGCGAGCTGGCGCAGCGTGGCATGCTCGCGGTCGTGCGGGTTGCTTCCGCGGGAATCGCCCCCTACGCGCGCGACGGCGCCCTGGTATCGCTCGATACCAGGCTCGCGCTGCGGGAGGACGGAATTCACATCGACGAGGACATGACCTCGACCGATTTGAAACGGCACCCGGAGCTGTTGAATGAGGCCGATCTGGTACTCGCGATGACTGAGGAGCAGGCGCGCAACCTGATGGAGAAGTTTCCGTCCGCGGTCGGGCGCACCGTGCATACGCTGCGATCCTTTGCGGGTGAACGGGGCGACATCGAAGACCCCTACGAGAAGGGCGACCAGGTGTTTGCGGCCTGCCGCGAGGAAATCAAGCGTCTCGTCCAGGCGATCATCGACCGACTGTTCGAAGGGTGACAGCTTGTAAGGGAATCTGGGGGGGCCATGGCCACCTGGAACGAATTGACACCCGGGGTTGGGGCAGGCAGTGAAGTAGATAGAGGTGCTACTATGCCGTTCGCTAACCCACCGGACTCGGAGATACGCTCGATCCTCTCCAATCCCACCACGGTCGCTGTCATCGGATGCTCAGACAACCTCTCACGAGACAGCCTGAAAATTGCGGTCCTGCTCAAGTCGCGCGGGTTCCGCGTCATCCCGGTAAACCCTGCGCTCAAACCCGGCGCGCTGATGGAGGCGCTGGGCGAGCGCGTATATCCCGACCTGGCCTCGATCCCCTTTCCGGTCGAGATCGTCGACGTGTTCCGCCGGCCCGAGTTCCTGCCCGAGATCGCCGAGCAGGCAATTGCGAAAGGGGCTCGCATCCTCTGGGGTCAACTCGGCGTTGTCAACTTGGATGCCGCCCGGCACGCTCAAAAGGCTGGGCTCACCGTCGTGATGGATCGCTGCCCGGCGATCGAGTACGGCCGCCTGTTCTAGTCCGCGGTAAACCGAAGTCCCGACAGCCTTTCGTGTGGTGAGGGGGTTGCGGAGCCCAGAGTTGGACTATGGGACCCGTTCGCGTTGAAAGCTTGATCTGCTTCGCGCGCGGAGACCGGCTAGGAAGATCCTTTGCTTGCCTTCCAGCGTGAGACGACGTCGAGGTGCGACCGTCGTCTTTCCTCCAGCAGCCTGAACCATTCGTCACACATTTCGTGAATTCGATGTAGTTCCCGTCCGGGTCAGTGATCGCCGTACTTATGAAAAATCCCGTGTCGTGCGGCGGGTACAACGGTCTCACGCCTTTGCTTTCGAGCTTTTCGACCAACGCATTCAAGTCGAAGACATTGAGCGCCAGCTTTACCGCGCCCGCGGCCGTGCCGCCGATCCGGAAAGCTCTCGAGCGGATGAATCGCGAAGTGCAGGTCGCCGAGATTGCATCCGTAGTGTGCGCGGCTGGTTCCGTGCGCCTCGTCTTTCAGCGGAACGCCGACCACCTCTCGATAGAATTCGGCGAGCCGCGCCGGGTTCTCTGAAACGATCAAAACTGCGGACAAGAATTCGATTTGTTCCATCGCACTGCTCCGGCCGAAGGCATTTCTGAGCTGATGCCTTTATGGTTTATTTGTCCGGGTAATGAAACCTCGCCGCTGGAATCTGATCGAGACCGAAATCGTCTATCGCACTCCCATTTTCGATCTTCATCGCCGCCATAGCGGCCATCCGCATCGCGGCCGGCGCGACTTCTTTGTCATCGACGCTCCCAATTGGGTGAACATCATTCCGCTCACACCAGACGGCGCGGTAGTGATGGTCAAACAGTTCCGCCACGGGATCCGCGGGTTCACGCTGGAAATTCCAGGCGGCATGGTCGATGCCGAAGATGAAACGCCGAAACACGCGGCGCGGCGCGAGATGGTCGAAGAGACCGGCTACGACTCCAAGCGCGTCTCATTCCTCGGGCGAGTTCATCCAAACCCTGCTATAGAGGAGAACTACTGCTACACATTTCTCGCCCGCGAGGTCCGCATGGTTGGTAAGCCTAAACTGAGCGGGGCGGAAGAGACCGAAGTGGTGCTGGTGCCGCTGCGAACGATTCCCCGATTGATCGCTTCGGAAAAAATCACCCACGCGCTTGTGATCGCCGCATTTTCATTCTTTCACGTATACAATCCGCCACGCCAAGCCTAGACTTTCTTCGCGTAAATGGCCCTCCATACCACTTACGTACCAGTTACGTCTTTGAAGCACCCGAGACATTCCCCGAGGGTCAACGCAACGTCAGACCCGGTGAGCACCCTTATGTCCGGCGTGAGAGCGTCATCGCTTATAAATTCGGCGAGTTACTGCCGCCCCGTTACATCGAGCGGCTCAAGAGCCTTGCCCCGAGAGACCACGGACCGGTGACTCAGAGCTGCTACGGCGCATACAGCAGGCTGCGCTCGATTCCCCTGACACAATTCCTCGGCTACGAAAGATCATTCGAACAATTCTCCAGCCTTCTTAGAGATCCCGGGCTGCTCGCAGCGCATGGAAATAGAGCGGAACGCGGATTAGGCTTCTGAAATGACTTGGCTATTTTGCCGCTTCTCATTGTCGCATCAGACGCGCTTTTGCTCTGGATAACCTATAGCATCGAGGAGGGGTTCATGGAGTTGAAACGGCGCGCGAAGAGCCTCGAGTCCAGGTTAGAAGACCTGGAATGAAAAGAATCGCTCATCTTCTCGCCCTGTCGCTTCTCATTGTGGCGGTATACGAATCGCAGGCGGCGAAAGCCTACGGAGAAGAGCAGGCCATCCAAACAACGCCGGCCAAGCCGACGACAACAGTATCCTCGGTGATCTCATCGCGGCAGCCGGGTTCCAAGCCCGAATGGTTATTGATCGTCCCGCCCGAGGAACCACGCCCGTTTGGCCGGACCAGAGCGGTGACCGAGGCGCCACTAAGCCAGTGGATGGTCAAGGAGACCTATCCAACGGCAGCTGACTGCGATGGCGTGCTACACCCCAGACGTTCCCCCCAGGACACGCATTTCTTCATTCGTAGCACTCGAACTGCGCCAACGGGGCTCCAGTGCATCGCCAGCGACGATCCCCGCCTGAAGCAGTGAAATAGGGGTGGGTCTCGATCGGGAAGAGGACCCAAACCATGGTGACCAATCCGCACCACTTATCGTACCACTTAGAACGACGTACACGGCGGACACGACGCACAGGTTTGCCGTGCCCCATAGACCCGGAGCGCCCATAATTACGGAATTATGTAATAGATATGCGGCTTGCTCTCGGCGCCCATGCTCTAACTTTCACGTGTACAATCCACCCGCGATCAGGCGGGGGAATCGTTAACCGTAAAATCGCGCTGTCCAAGTTCTAGGCCCTCAGACCGCGGCGGACCCTGGAATCGGTCGAATTGTAAAACTTGCTATTCCGCCCGCGTAAACGAGACCCTGCAGCTCTCCAAAGGTGTGCTAATCTCGCCCTAGTTTTCCCTCCATAAACGGCACATGGTTTGCTGTATCGCGGGATTGATGTGCAACCTAGGCAGAACGCGAATTCGGAGGTAACGATGCCAACCAGCCACAATGTCCATGAGGCAGCAAAGCAACCTGCTATGCTGCGCGTTCTTCAGCTGATGCGAGGCGGGGGCATTGGCGGGCGGGATGGTCGTTTTTGGAACGCGGTCTCGGCGGTGGCTTGGATCTTCGGATCCGCGGTTTTGCTTTTTTCCGCCAATGGGTGCCTCGCCACCCGAAACTGGGTTCAGGCGCAGTTGAACCCTATCGGCGACCGGCTCGGCCAGCAGCAAGCCCAGCTGAAAGAGACCGACGCCAAGGCGGACCAGGCACTGACCGATTTGCAGAACCTCCACCTCGAGCGGAAGCTGGTTTTGGATGATTCAGGTCATGGGCCGACGTTTGCGACGGGGTCCGCAGTGTTGACCCAGACCGCCAAGAGCGAGATCGATGGATTTTTCCGAGACCTCGAGGGATCGGCCAACTCCGGGACGACGTCAGGGCGCCTCTTCGTTGTTGCCGGGCATACCGACAGCGTCGGCTCCGAAAGCTACAACTACGAGCTCGGACAGCGGCGAGCCTCGCGGGTCGCCGGATACCTGGTGAGCAGGCAAGGGGTCGACCCAACGCAACTTCGGGTGGTTTCCTACGGAGCGAGCAAGCCCGTTGCCGACAACAGCACACCGAGCGGGCGGCGAAGCAATCGTCGGGTTGAAATTCTCGTCTACCAGGAGAAGGTCGTAACCGGGAGTTGAGCGGCTTGCTAAAATGCCGTGTAAGTCACTCTGGTATAGCCGCTAGTCTTCCTGACGTTTCCCTCCTTCGGCAACCGGAATTCTTGCAGGCGTTCTAACCAGCTATGGGGTTAGGCCGAATTGCCGCGTCCTGTGTCAGCCGCGCGTCCGATCCCCGACGGCCATCTTCGCTGCGATCGCTGATTAACTGCGTGTCACGTTTGTCTTCGACCCCGCCGAAGAGTTCGCATTAATGCCGTCAAAGGGGTATTAGGCACGGAGTGGGGAGGGTATGAGTGCACCCTCCCAGCTTCTGGCGTCACGGTTAGGTTCTGGGGCCCCCAACCCTTTCCGTGACGCCTGCTTTTTTAGGAGTTCTTCTCTTGGTTCCCGAGCCCACCAAGATCCCACCTGGGGCAACGCCGGCAAGCCCCCGCTGCCGCGTGCACCATCACGCCTTGCGACCCGATCTACAACCCCCCCCCCTCGCCGCAGAAGTCCGCAGATTCTGCGGATCACGAAATTCAGTCCCCCAGTTCTGCTTGGGGTGCGGGTGTCTGATTCTCTATCCGATTAGTTCCAGCGCACGCGCGAACATCTGCGGCGCTGAAGGTCCGATTCGCTCCCACTCCGGGTCGTGTCGCTTGCCGCGTCGATGCAGCATCAGATTGAAGCAAGTGATCACACCAAAGCGAAAGCCGGCGAATGCGCGGAACCACCGGACCTGCTCTTCGGCGACTGGGTAGCCCGCGCTGGCGGTGTAGATGTCGACAATTTCGTCGGGGCTAAGCGGCGCCGGTGAGCTCTGCGAGCGGTCTTCAAGAAAGCTGGCCGGATCGGCGAAGAAACAGATCCATCCGAGATCGAGCAGCGTGGGCCCGAGCAGCGAGATCTCCCAATCGATCACCGCTACCACGCGACCAGGGTTGAACATGATGTTGGAGAACTGGTAGTCGCCGTGCACGATTCCAATGCGCGCATCCGGAATGCTCGCGCGCAGCTTCTCGCGCAACTCGGGGGCGCGCCCAACCGACACCGGATCGAGGGTCGGGCGATCGAGCAGATGGTCGAGGCGCCTCATCTCTTCCGAGAGCGGGGTCGGCGCACCATCGCCGCCCCACGCCTCCCGACGCGCTTTCCAATCCACCCGATGCAGCGCGGCGAGTTTTTCGACTCCTAGGCGCGCAAGCGCGCGCATCTCCTCACGTGGCATCCGTGGAACGTCAACCAGACGAAATCCTTCTACGAAACCCGCCACGAAATACGGCCGCGCAAAAAAATCCGTCTCCTCGCCATACCAAATGATCGCCGGCACCGGCACTTCGGTGCCGGCGAGCGATTCCATGATTCTCCCCTGCCGCACCACGTCGGCTGGGCCGGCGATGCGGGTCCCTTCCGGCGCGACCCGCAACACCAGCTTGCCGGCCACGCCCCCCGCCGTGGTGCGATCGAGAACGAAGCTGTAGCCGAAGCCCGCGTGACCCGGCAGCGGCGAGATATCGTGGACGGTCGCGCCAGCGTCCCCGGTTTTTGCGCGCACCAGCCTGGTAAGCTGGGGGGCAATCTGTTCGGTTCCAGAAGCCAAGCCAGCCCTACCCCTTCATCCCGGTCTGCGCGGATGCCGGATGCAAACTGGCCTTCGCGCTCGGACGCGCTTCGACTCGTTTGAACCACGCATTGACGTTCTTGAGCGAGGGATCAATTTTCTGCCCTACGCCGGCGCCGAAATCGAGCGCGCAGTAGAGGATAATGTCGGCCACGGTGAAGCGCTTGCCGGCGACAAATTCCTTACCCTCTAGCAGTCCGTCCAGCCATTTGAGATTGTCCTGCACGGTTGCTTTCATGCCGGCGGCTCCCTCCGGGATGAGGCGCATACGGTCCTTGAAAATCTGCGCACCTTCCGCGAAGCGGAACCCGTTATAAAGAAATTCCGTGATCTTAAGCTCGACCCGCCGCTGCCACTGGCGCGCCTCGGCGCGCTCCTCGACAGTGGCGCCGATCAGCGCCGGGGTCGGATGCTTTTCTTCGAGGTACTCCCAGATGGCAACCGTCTCGCCGAGACAGTTGCCGTTATCCAGCTCGAGCGCCGGCAACTGTCCGCCGGGATTCCGTTCCGTATATGGAGGACGGCGGTTTTCCGCTTTCATCAGATCGATCGGCTTTGAGGGAATCGTGATGCCTTTCTCGGCCAGGAACATCCGCATCGCGCGCGGATTAGGTCCAAAAGAATCGTACAATTGCATGGAGAGCACTCCTCGGAATTTTCCGCGATCGGTTCGGTCGCGCGACTATACAATATCGCAGGTGCGAGCATAAACCCGCGCCTAGGTGTGTTGCGCGTACGAGAGAACGTCAGCTAGGAATTTGACGATGAAATTCTGTCCGCAATGCGGTACGGCGCTGATCGCGGGGGCCAAATTCTGCGTGGAATGCGGTGCCGCGTTGGGAGGTCCGGGCCCCGGAATGCCCTCGGCCGAACCTGGGATTAATCAAACTCTGCGCAACTTGCCGATCACGACCGCGTTTGTCGGCGTCTTTCTCGCGATCATGATCCTTGGATTGCTCGCAGCCGGATGGGTGATGCTGCGCAAGCCCGAGACCGGCGAGACGGCGTCGCGGTCCGCGCCCGAAGTCGCTACGGGTTCCGCGGCGAATTCGATGAGCGGTACGGCGGGCAATGCCGCCCCGGGCCAGCTGCCGCCCGGCCACCCGAAAATTCAGCTGCCAGCGGAAGCACGCTCTTTTATCGACAAGCTGCAAAGCGACGCGACCGCACATCCCGGGGATATCGCGAAATGGAACAAGCTCGGCGGCGTGACCATGCGCGCCGCCATGTTCGATGAGTCGTACTTCGCGAAAGCCTCCGAAGCCTACGGACACGTTTTAAAAATCGACCCAGACGACCTCGAAGCGCTGCGTGGAATCGGCGACGTCGACTACGACAGCGAAAAGTACGACCAGGCGATCGCCGCGTACGAACACTACTTAAAAAAGAGACCCGAAGACCCCGAGGTGATCACCGATCTCGGCACCATGTACCTCTACACCGGCAACGCCGATGCGGCCGTCGCGCAATACCACAAGGCGCTCCGGCTTAAACCCGACATGTTCCAGGCGTACTTCAACCTCGGGGTGGCATACGCGCAGCAGGACAAGCCGGCGGATGCACAGGCGGCGCTCAAGAAGGCCGACGAGCTGGCGCCCGACGAAAATGCGCGCAACCAGATCAGGGAAGTCATCGCGAAAATCTCCGGGCGCGCCGCTCCGCAGAGCGGGTCGGGCGGCGAGAAGGCACCTACGGCGCCGACGTCCAGCTTTCAGGGTGAGGTCGAGCAGGTGGTGCGCGGGCTGCCTATCGCGGGACCAAAGGTCAGTGCGGTTCAATGGCCCGACAAGACCGTCGCGAAGGTCATGATGAACGACTTCCCGATGGACCAGATGCCGCCCTTCGCGAAAGAGAAATTCATGACCGACCTGAAATCCGGCATCGACTCGGCCAAAAAAAACTACCGAGTAACCGACAAGGTCCGGGTGGATCTGGTTGACGCAGCCAGCGGCCGGGTCATGGAGACCGTAAGCGAATAAGAATTGCGCAGATCGCGGAGACTTAAGTATTCGGGAGCTAACCTCGTTCTGCGGCAGCGTCCGGCGCAATCTCTGCTTGCGCCGGCGGAATACTCCACTTCGTGCCTCTAGACCGGTGCCTAGGGTTCGCCGGCTTCGGCTTTGCTCTTTAGGCTTTCGATCCAGTTCTGATGGCCACGTTTAAGCATCGGGCCGAGGTACCACCACGCGAGTCTGGGGACGATTCCATTCTGGGTTTCTTCGGTGATCACGCGACTTCCGGCACCATCCGGCTCGATGAGCCATCCGTGATACGCGGAGAGCAGCCCGTGTGCATCCCAGCCGAGTTCGTGGGGCGGCTCGAACACCAGCACGCAGCTGGTGATCATCGCGCCGAACGTCTTCCATCGAAACCGAATACCCGGCGCAAGGTCCGGAGGACGTCCGGAAAGGAAGGTCACGTTGGAACTGTTCGTGTACCAGTCCGGCCACCGCGCCGCGCGGATCAGCCAGCGCCAGACGCGGTCCGGCGGTGCAGCAATCGCGATCTCGTTGTGTGCAAAGACTGGGGATTGATTAGGCTCACAACCCGAGGGCCATTTCATAGAAAAGGTGGCTATCATTGTGCATGGCCAATACCCAGCAAGGCTACCAGCGGTGGGCGAGCCAGAGCTCGATTCGGTGGCAGGCGCGCAACCATCGGCACAGCTACACTCTCTTTCGTAAACTGGTGTGAACGCTGCAGAGGCTCGAGTGCGACCATCCTTCGAATGCCTTCGTTACCGGGCCCGAAATATTGGGAGGGGCGGTGTTACCACCGCCCCTCCCCGTCACCACATCCGCCACCCCACCACCACGCTGTGCAACGGAGCCCGCGCTCCGTTCGTCTTGGGTGGGCTCTTAAGGAACCTCAGCCTCCAGCTATGATCGGAACCTGCCTCAATCTCCTCCAGCCGCCACCGCCGCACACGATCCCGCCGATTCCTCTCCGGGACGCCGGTCCAATCAATTCTCTATCCTCCCCTTCCACAGAGCCCCTCGGTCGTCGAGCGCCCACTAGGCGCTCGCCACTGCCTTGTGTTCCGCCGCATGATCGAAACGATCCGAGCGAATCTTCTCTAGCAGATGCCATCCACCGTCACTGTGAAACTCGAAAGTCGCACCGCACTTCGAGCACTGTACTATTGCGCGATCCGGCTCCTCGCCACGTCCTGCGACGATCGTGAAGATGCTAAGCGCAGTGCCGCGATGCCGCTCCGCAAGAATCTCGAACGCCTCTGATTCGCACAGCTTCCCCGCCTGCTTCATAGCTTCCGCCCTCCCCGCTCATGAGCATCCGCTGGTCGCTCCGCAATTCATGCATTTGTAGCAAGCACCGTTACGTACCATTATCGAACCGCAATCCGGACACGGCGGCGCGTCGGCCTGGTTGATGAACGCCTGGCGCATCCCGCCGCCGTCCTTGCCGTCGTGCAAACTCGCTACCGGCGCGGGAGGATCCTTGCGTTCGGTCGACGGGCTGTCCTCCATCACCACTCCGACTTCGCGCTTGGCGTCCTCATCAAGGAACTTCGATGCCATCCACCGAAACAGGTAGTCGACAATCGACTTGGCGTATGGAATCTGCGGGTTCTTGGTGAAACCCGATGGCTCGAAGCGCATGTGCGCAAACTTGTCGACCAGGAACTGCAGCGGCACGCCGTACTGCAGCGCGTACGAAATCGCGGTCGCAAATGAATCCATCAGACCGGAAATGGTCGAGCCTTGCTTCGACATCGAGACGAAAATCTCGCCCGGCGATCCGTCCTCATACATCCCGACCGTGATGTAACCTTCGTGGCCTGCGATATCGAACTTGTGCGTGAGGGCCTTGCGCTCATCGGGCAGCTTGCGCCGCGACAACCGCTCGTCGGGCCCGGCCACCGATGCCGCTGCGCGGAGCGCCTCGCCAGCCGCGCGATCTTCTTTTTTGCCGGTGTTGAGTGGCTGCGTGCGCTTGGAGCCGTCGCGATAGATCGCGACCGCCTTGAGTCCGAGCTTCCACGCCGACACATACGCTTCCGCGACTTCATCGACCGTCGCTTCGGAGGGCATGTTGATGGTCTTGGAGATAGCGCCGGAGACGAACGGCTGCACCGCGCCCATCATCTTGAGATGGCCGTTGTAGTGAATGGTGCGCGAGCCGGAGCGCGGCTTGAACGCGCAATCGAAAATCGGCAGGTGCGCGTCGGACAGGTGCGGCGCGCCTTCGATGGTCTCGTGGTCGTCGAGGTACTCGACGATTTCCTGGATTTCCTTGGAGTCGTAGCCGACCCGCTTGAGGGCTCGCGGCACGGTGCCGTTGACGATCTTCAGCATCCCGCCGCCGACCAGCTTCTTGTACTTGATCAGCGCGATGTCCGGCTCAATGCCGGTGGTATCGCAATCCATCATGAACGCGATGGTGCCGGTCGGCGCGATCACGGTCGTCTGTGAGTTGCGAACTCCGCTCTGCTGGCCCAGTTTGAGCGCCTCGTCCCACGAGTCGCGCGCCGCGCGCAGCAGATCGAGCGGAACGTGGGCCGGTTCCAGACGATAGGCATAACTGCGATGTCGCTCGATAACCTTGAGCGTCGCGTCGCGATTGGCCTGGTAGCTCGCAAAGGGTTTCATGTGCTTCGCAAGCCGCGCCGATTGCAGGTACGCCTCCCCGGTCATCAGTGCGGTCACCGCGGCGGCGTAGCTGCGGCCCTGCTCGGAGTCATACGGCATCCCCAGCGCCATCAGCAGCGCGCCCAGGTTCGCGTAACCCAGCCCCAGCTCCCGGAACGCGTGCGCGTTGCGCTCGATCTCCTCGGTCGGATAGGAGGAATTTTCGACCACAATATCCTGCGCGGTGATCATCACATCCACCGCGTGGCGGAATGCTCGCGCGTCGAACTCGCCGCGATCGTCGACGAACTTCATCAAGTTGAGCGAAGCGAGGTTGCAGGCAGAGTTGTCGAGATGCATGTACTCGCTGCAGGGATTCGATGCGTTGATGCGTCCCGAGTTCGGGCAGGTGTGCCAAAGGTTGATGGTGGTGTCGAATTGCATGCCCGGATCGCCGCAGGTATGTGCCGCCTCGGCGATCATGTGCAGCAGATCACGCGCCCGGTACTCGGCAGCCACCTCCCCGTTGGTGACGAAGTGGGTCCTCCAGTTTCCGCCTTCGATCACCGCGCGCATGAAGTCGTCGGTCACGCGCACCGAGTTGTTTGCGTTCTGGAAAAACACCGAACTGTACGCCGGGCCATCGAGCGAACTGTCATAACCCGCATCGATGAGCGCCCAAGCCTTCTTTTCCTCCTCGACCTTGCACTTGATGAAATCCACGACGTCGGGGTGATCGGCGTTCAGCACCACCATTTTGGCCGCGCGCCGGGTCTTGCCGCCCGACTTGATCACGCCCGCCGACGCGTCCGCGGCTTTCATGAACGACAGCGGGCCCGACGCGGTCCCGCCCGAAGAGAGCCTCTCTTTGCACGAGCGCAAGGCGGAGAGATTGACTCCGGACCCGGAACCGCCTTTGAAAATCATTCCCTCGTTGCGGTACCAGCCGAGAATCGAATCCATGTTGTCGTCGACCTTGAGGATGAAGCACGCGGAGCATTGCGGCTTGGGGTCGATTCCGACGTTGAAGTAGACCGGACTGTTAAACGATGCCTTCTGGTTCAGGAGCAGATGTGTCAATTCGGCGCGGAAGGTTTCCCGCTCTTCCACCGCACTGAAGTAACCCTGGCGATCGCCCCATCCCGTGACGGTTTCAACCACGCGGCTGATGAGCTGGCGCACCGAGCGTTCACGCTGCGTCGAGGAGGGATGCCGCTTCTGATCCGCGACGCCGATCGGTCCGCGAAAGTATTTGGATACGACGACATTGGTCGCGGTTTGCGACCACCCGCGCGGCACCTCCACCTCCCCCTGTTCGAACACCACGCGTCCGTCTTCGCCGGTGATGACCGCAGTGCGCACCTCCCAGTCGACTTCGTTCATGGGGTCGCGACCGGTAGTGGTGAAGAATCGCTCGAGCCCAAGGGCCAGTTGCAAACTTCCCGGTCTGCGATCTGCGTTTTTCAGTGCCACGTTGTCCAAGTCCGGTGCTCCCCCAGCCATCGTCCCACCTCCCCTGGATTTCGTCCGCGTTACCTCAAGCGCTGCCCTTTCGAGTGCTTAGCGACCCGTTGTTGATATCCCACAGGAAAGGCAGTTCATCTGCACCAACGGGCGCCAATATGCTCGCAGCTTGTGGGGGATGTCAAGCCTCCAGACCCAATATATAGTGTTCATTACCTTGTGCACAACCCATATATTATGCTGTTGACAGGTTTTCGACAAGTCTTCGCTTTCGAAAAATGACTTCACCTATTCTCTCCAAAGGATTAGTTCGGCTTATGTCAAGTCGGTCCGACATTCGCGTCCGCGCATGAGTCGGCGCGGTCGTTTTGCGGCGTCATTCATGGGCAGAAAGATCCGCGCTATCGTGAGCACCCGATGCCATCGAAGATTTTGAAACCTCCAGTGAAGATCAGCGAGGCGTTGCAGCCGCTTCTTGATCGCTTCGACACCGAAGGGCAGTTTGGAATCGTACGGCTCACCCGGCTGTGGCCGGAGATGGTCGGCGAGACGATCGCGCGCCGCACCCAGGTGTCCTCGCTCAAGTTTCATACGGCTGTGGTTAAAGTGTCGGGCGCGATGTGGATTCAAGAACTCAACTTGATGAAGCCGCAGATTCTTGCGCGGCTGCACCAGAAGATCGACCCCGACATCGTACGCGATCTGCGTTTTGTGCAGGGTCGCCTCTCGCGTCGCGAGCATTCACAGCTGCACGTGGTGCCGCGCGCGACGCGTCGCGCGATCGAACTGCCGGAAATGAAAAATCCGGAATTGAAGCGCGCATTTCAACGATTGATAGAAGCCTGGGGCCGCGCTCCCAGGTGAAGGGCGTCCCCGACTAACCCAAATATCTGGACTAGACCATGGGGCCCCTGACCCAGAAGTCGGATCCCGGGGCAGCTTTTCCGACCTTCCTGCCGTGGTGGGTTCCGTGGTCGGGGTCCGATCTGTGTCTCTGCGGCTTGTGGATGGCCTCGAGATCGCGCATAGCGCTATTCTGTTTTCTTTGTGACAAGATTTCGGAACAGATATTTCTCCCAACACGGGGGCAATCAGCACGATGGCTCAAGAGATCAAAAGCAAAGCGCTCGACCTGGCGCTGAGCCAGATTGAAAAGCAGTTCGGCAAGGGCTCGATCATGAAGCTCGGCGAGCAGTCGATCGATGAGAATATACCCGTCGTGCCGACCGGCTCGCTTGGCCTGGACATCGCGCTGGGTGTCGGCGGTCTGCCACGGGGGCGGGTGGTCGAAATTTACGGCCCGGAATCGTCCGGCAAAACCACGCTGGCGCTGGAATGTATCGCCGAAGCGCAGAAGGCCGGTGGAATTGGCGCGTTTATCGACGCGGAGCACGCGCTCGACGCGTCTTACGCACGCAAACTTGGGGTCAAAGTCGAAGACCTGCTGATCTCGCAGCCCGACAACGGCGAGCAGGCGCTCGAGATCACGGAAACTCTAGTGCAATCGGGTGCGATCGACATCCTGGTGATCGACTCGGTCGCCGCCCTGGTCCCGCGCGCGGAACTCGAGGGCGAAATGGGTGAACCGCAGATGGGTCTGCAGGCGCGCCTGATGTCGCAGGCGCTGCGCAAACTGACCTCGGTGATCGCACGCTCCCACACCATCGTGGTGTTTATCAATCAGATCCGCATGAAGATCGGGGTGATGTTCGGTAATCCGGAAACCACCACCGGCGGCAACGCGCTCAAGTTCTATTCCTCGGTACGCATTGATATCCGTCGCATCGGCACCATCAAGACCGCAAACGACGTCATCGGTTCGCGCACCAAGGTCAAAGTCGTCAAGAACAAAGTAGCGCCGCCGTTTCGCGAAGCAGAGTTCGATATCCTCTACGGCTCGGGAATTTCCAAGGAAGGCGAACTGGTCGATCTCGGCTCTGAACTGGGCGTAATCGAAAAACTGGGCGCCTGGTATTCCTACGAAGGGGAACGCATCGGGCAGGGCCGCGAAAATGCCCGCGACCTGCTGAAGGCAAATCCAAAGCTCGCCGAAGACGTCGAGCAAAAGATCCGGGCCAAACTCCAGACCCGACCGGTCGCGCCCCCCGTAGCCTCCAACGGAGAAAAAGAACCACCCCTTCCCGCGCCCCCTGCAGCGAAGAAGAAGGGCTGAGAGCTGAACCGTGGCACGGACTCTCGGCTTGGTTACAGCGAGGGTCCTCGGCAATCTCTCCACTGTGCAAGCGTGCGTCGTCTTAGTGCCTTAAGGTTCCTTTCCCGCTCGGTGAAGACAGTGGGCAGCTTTGCGGCGCTTGGATAGAATGATTGTTCGATGCGCTGGACTACCGCCAACATACGGCAGTCGTTCCTCGACTTCTTCAAAGAACGCGGCCACACCATAGTTCCCTCCTTCCCGATGGTCCCCAAGGGGGACCCGACACTGCTATTCGTCAATGCAGGGATGGCGCCGATGAAGGATTACTTCCTCGGCGTCCGCACTCCACCAAGCCGCCGAGTGGTCGATTGCCAGAAGTGCCTGCGCATCTCCGGCAAGCACAACGACCTCGAAGCGGTCGGTCGCGATAGCTACCATCACACCTTTTTCGAGATGCTCGGCAACTGGTCATTCGGCGATTATTACAAGGCCGAAGCGATCGCGTGGCATTGGGAGCTGATCACCAAGCTTTGGGGAGTCGATCCCGGGCTCCTGTATGCGACCGTCCACAAAGATGATCAGGAGTCAGAACAAATCTGGCTCAAGCTGGGCGTCCTGCCCAGGGAGCGCATCATGCGCTTCGGTGACAAGGACAATTTCTGGGAAATGGGCGAGACCGGACCCTGTGGACCCAATTCCGAAATCGATATCGACCGCGGGGAGCGGGCGTGTGACGGTAGCGGGCATCGACCGCTGCGTTGCGGTGTGAACGTGGATGGATGCGAGCGCTTTGTCGAACTCGGCAATCTGGTGTTCATCCAGTACAACCGCGACGCCTCCGGAACGCTCACGCCGTTGCCGCACCAACACGTCGACACGGGTACCGGACTCGAGCGAATAGCCGCGGCGCTGCAGAGTCTCGAACGCGGCGACGGAAAAATTCTCGGCAACTACGACATCGACCTGTTCCAGACGATCATAAAAAAAATCGACACCGCGGCGGGCGAGCTGGGCGATGGAAGTCACTACGGGCAGAACCCGGCGGCGGACATCTCCTTTCGCGCGATAGCAGACCACGCACGAACCATGGCCTTCCTGGTCGCCGAGGGCATAAATCCCGGTAACACCGATCGCGAATACGTCCTGCGCCGCATCATCCGGCGCGCGGCGCGGCACGGCCGCTATCTGGGGATCCATCGGCCGTTTCTGGCGACCGTGAATGACGGGGTAGTCGCCGCGATGGGTGACGCTTATCCCGAGCTTCGCCGCCAGGCAGGCAAAATCGCCCAGGTGATTACTGCCGAGGAAACTCGCTTCGGTGAAACCCTGGACCGGGGTCTTGAACTGATCGACGAGGAGAAGGCGCGGCTTAGGCAGGCTGGTGGACGGACCCTCTCCGGCGCGATCGCATTCAAGCTCTACGACACCTACGGGTTCCCCCTCGATCTCACCCAGGACGTCCTGCGCAACGAAGGAATCGAGGTGGACCTGGCGGAGTTCGACCGTCTGATGGAGGAGCAACGCGAGCGCGCACGCGCGGCCCGCAAGGACGAGTCCGCGGCACCCGAGATTCAAATCGCCACTGGGACTTCCTCGCGTTTCACCGGGTACCACCGCTACGACGCGGGGTCCGAAATTCTCGCCGTGGGGACGCAGGATGGCGGCTCGGTCGCGATCGTCGTCGCGGAAACTCCCTTCTATCCAGAAGGCGGCGGCCAGGTCGGAGACCGCGGGGTAATCGAAACCGAATCGGGGGCGCTCGCGGAAATCAGCGAGACACGCAAAGCCGATGGCTCGATCGTCCATATCGGCCGTATCCTGCAGGGCGATGTCGCGGACTTTCGGCGGGGTGCGCATGTCGAACTCAGGGTGGATCGCATCCGGCGTGATTCGGCGATGCTGAATCATTCCGCGACTCACATCCTTCACTACGCGCTGCGCGATATCCTCAGCACACAAGTACACCAGGCGGGATCGCTAGTTACGCCGGAACGGCTTAGGTTCGATTTCAGCCATCAGGGTCCGGTCGATGCCAACGCGCTTTCCAGCATCGAAGAGGAAATCAACGCGCGCATCCGAGAGAACGCTGAAGTGACGGTCGAGGAGATGCCCTACGACGATGCCCTCAAGGCGGGCGCGCTCGCGTTCTTCGGCGACAAATACGGCGACGTAGTTCGGGTGGTGCGAATGGGCGATTTTTCCGTCGAGCTGTGCGGTGGAACCCACGTGAAACGGACCGGAGACGTCGGGTTCTTCAAGCTGCACGGCGAATCCGGGGTAGCTGCCGGAGTCCGTCGTATCGAGGCCGCAACCGGCCAGGGCGCGCTCGATGCTGTCCGCGAGCAGGAGAAGCTGCTCGGGCAAATCGGTGCGAAACTCGGCACCAACGACGCCGCTGCGCTCGAACGCCTGGAGAAAGTTCTTACGCGCGAAAAGGAACTGGAAAAAAGATTACGCGCTCTCGAGCAGAAGCTGGCGAGCGGCGGCGGATCCGATGGCAGCGCGGCGGAGACCGTCCGCGAGGTAAACGGAATCAAGGTGGTAACCCGTCGCGCGGACGGAATCGATCCGCGGGCACTGCGCGAGTTGGCGGATCGGCTGCGACAGAAATACTCCTCGGCGGTGGTCGTGCTCGGCTCCGATCTCGGCGAGGGCAAGGTCGCCCTGCTGGTCGCGGTCACCGCCGACCTGACGGACCGCATCAAGGCCGGCGATATCATCAAGCAAATCGCACCGATCGTTGGCGGCTCTGGCGGTGGGCGTCCCGACCTGGCGCAGGCGGGTGGCCGCGACGCAGAGCAGCTCGACGCGGCGCTTGCGAAAGTCGTAAGCCTGGTAGTTTAGAAACGGATTTTTCGTCACAAGACACCGCGCAAGTCGAAACCTCAGGGTCGCAATCCACGGTCCGGGTTTGCTGCCGCGTGCTGAACCTTCCGTAGTGCGGAGATTCGGCCCTGCCTTCCGCTTTCAAAGTCCGGCCGGTTTCGCATACGATGATTGGAGGCAACCCGAGGTATCGACGGCCATCAGCTCTTCACCCAGTCAGGCAATTTCCGAGCGACCCAGCGAAGACGCGCTGGAACTCCACTTCGACGATTCCCGCCTCATCACTGACCTGCTCGGTCAGCACGACGCGCACATCCGCACTCTGGAGCAGGCGCTTGGCGTTCGGATTGACGTCAACGGTACCGCGATGCGCATTGCGGGGCCTCACGCCGAACAGGCACTGGCAGGGAAGGTTCTCGGCGAGCTCTACGAACTGCTGAAACGCGGCTACCCGGTCTTTCCCAGCGACGTCGAGTACTCGGTCCGTATTCTGCGCGGTGATCGCAACGCCGAACTGAAGGACATCTTTCTCGACACGATCTATGTCTCCGCGCACAAGCGGGTCATTTCGCCCAAGAGCATCAATCAGAAGCTCTACATCGATGCGATCCGCTCGCACGACATTGTGTTCGGCATAGGACCCGCCGGCACCGGTAAGACCTATCTCGCGATGGCCATGGCGCTGGCGGCGTTGATGAAAAATCAGGTCACGCGCATGGTCCTGTGTCGGCCCGCGGTCGAGGCCGGCGAGAAGCTGGGGTTCCTCCCCGGCGACCTGGCGGAGAAGGTCAATCCCTACCTGCGCCCGCTCTATGATGCGCTCCACGACATGGTCGATTTTGATCGGGCGCGGCGGATGCTCGAGCGCGGCACCATCGAGGTCGCGCCGCTCGCGTTCATGCGCGGGCGCACCCTCAACGATTCCTTCATCATTCTCGACGAAGCGCAGAACACCACCTCGGAGCAGATGAAGATGTTCCTGACCCGGCTGGGCTACAACTCCAAGGCGGTGATCACCGGCGACATAACCCAGATCGATCTGCCGAGCGGCAAGCTCTCCGGACTCAAGGAAGCGCGTACCGTGCTTGCGAACACCGAGGGCATCAAGTTCGTCTATTTCACCGATCGCGACGTGGTGCGCCATCGCCTCGTGTCTGCCGTAATCACCGCCTATGAATCCTTTCAGCGCGAAGGCGTTGTACTCCCGGGCGACGGCAGCGGAAATTCCTGAGGACTGCTCCTGGTGACGGTCGCGCTCCGTGTCGCATGCGCGCGTGCTCGCGGCTATGCCCGGGGGCTGCGCGCCGATGCCGACCGCCTGCTCTCGGCGCTCGGCCTCAGGCGCGCCGAGCTTTCGGTGATCATGGTTGACGATCCGACCATCCAGGGACTCAATCGAGAGTTTCGCAGTACGGACTCCCCGACCGACGTGCTGTCGTTCTCCCAGATCGAGGAACTTGGCCCTAACGCCTCCAATCTTGATCAGCTATTAGTCGACCGTCCAGACACCATTCTGGGTGACGTCGTCATCTCGATAGACACGGCACTTCGCCAGGCATCGCAGTACCGAATGACACCAGCCGTGCGTCTGCGAACACTCCTCATCCACGGCACCCTTCACCTGATTGGCTACGACCACGAACGATCCCGCGGTGACGCGCGACGGATGTTCGCGCGCGAGCGCGAGCTCGCAAAGGCGCTCGCGCGAGGGGCCACAGGCCGCCGAGCGGCCAAAGTCACCACGCGCCGTTCCGGAAAGCGCGCCGAGCGGTGAGCCGAATCTTTCGGAATCGCCCTCGACAGGCGCTATGCTCGCAGTATGCGAGCTCTGCGGAAGCCAGCCCCGTGGCGCTAGACCGTCGCCCTCGTCAGAGCATTAGCGCATGAAAAGAGTGAAGATTGATAGAAGTCTGCCGCTCGACTCGACCTTCGAGCGCGAACGTAACTGGCGGGGTGGTCCGCAGGGTCACCCCGAGCCTTGCCTAGCGTCGGTTGAGGAGTGCCGTCCTCGGGAGCAAGTTTGTGCCGGCCGCCGCGGGCATCAGCCGGACGGGATCGCGCTTGGCGAGCCGCTCGGAACCGGAAGATGAACCTGTCCAGCTCCTTGACCCGCGCTGCGTTGTGCGTGGCCAGCGGATTAGCGCTAGCACTCGCGTTTCCAAAAATCGACTTCAACCTGTTCGCCTGGGTGGCATTCGTTCCGCTGTTCTATGCGATCGAGGGTGAGAGGCTCTGGCACGTCCTGGGATGGGCGTGGCTGGCGGGCTTCTCCTTTTTTGTCGGCTCGATGTACTGGATCGCGATTCCGTTGCACGATTTTGCGGATGTCCGCATGGCAATCGCGATCCTGCCCATGCTGCTGCTCGCCGCCGTGCTCGCGGCTTATAGCGCTATCGCGATTTGGGCAGGCGAATTCTGCGCCCGGCGACTCAGAATTCCGATGGTGGTCACGATGCCGATTGCGTGGGCTGCGGTCGAATGGGTCCGCACCTATTTTCCAATCGGGTTTCCGTGGAATCTGGTTGGATACGCTGCGTACAGTTATCTGACCATCATTCAGTTCGCCGAAATCACCGGGGTCTACGGAATCTCGGCGCTCATAGTCTTCTTCAACGCCGTCGCGTACGTGGTTTTCTTCCGGCGCGGCAATTCGCGCCTTCAGGCCATGAGCCTGAGCGCGCTAACCCTGGTCATGCTCCTGGTGTTCGGGTTCGGCATTTATCGACTGCAGGAACTCAAGAGCGCACCCCCGCAAGGCTCGTTCCGGGTCGCGATGGTACAAGGAAATATTCCGCAGAGCCTCAAGTGGGACCCGAACTTTCTGCCGCAGAGTTTCAAGGTCTACCAGGACGAATCAATCGCTGCTGCCAAGCATGGCGTCGACCTGGTCGTATGGCCGGAAGCGGCGGCGGCGTTTCCGTTTCAGCCCGACGATCGCTATCCAGCTTCCCTTGCCGAGGACGCGCCGTACCGCGATGCGCTGCTCAAACTCGCCATTGCGATCCGGGCCCCCGTCCTGTTCGGAGCCCCGGCGCTGGTGGTGCGCGACGGACGGTTGGGGTTCTTCAACCGCGCCGATCTGGTTTCGGCACAGGGCGAGCTGGTCGCGCATTACGACAAGATCAACCTGGTGCCGTTCGGCGAATACATTCCCGCGCACCGGATACTCGGCTACCTCGTAAATCGCGTGGTCGAGGGATTCGGCGACCTGATTCCCGGTACCGAGCAAACCCTGTTTGCGGAGAAAGGCGCTAGGTTGGGAGTGCTGATCTGCTACGAGAGCGTTTTTCCAAATCTCACCCGTCTGGAGGTGAACAAGGGGGCGGACGTGCTGGTGAACATCACCAACGATGCCTGGTACGGCGACAGCTCCGCGCCCTACCAGGCTCTGGCGATGGCGGCGATGCGCTCGGTCGAGACCAAGACCCCGATGATTCGCACCGCCAACACCGGGATCAGCGCAATTATCAGGCCTAGCGGAGAAATCACCGACCGGACTCCGCTGTTCAAGCGCGGCACTGAGATCGAAGACGTCTCGTGGCGCCCGGTCCGCACGGTGTACACGGTAGTCGGTGATGTGTTTTCGGAAATCTGCTTGGTGCTGACGATATTGGCGGTGCTGGCCGCCTGGTTGCGCCCGCGCCAGCCCAGTCAACTGGAAACGGTAGTCGAACAAATTCTCGCCGCCAACGGTAGCGGCTCGCGACGCGAAGCCTCCTGACGGGCGGCGAGCCGTTGCTTATATTCGTTGGGCTGCCGTCCCCGCCAAGGTCCTCCCCGCGCGCCTGCGTGCGGTCCCCGGCTCGCGGGTGGTGCGCCAACGGAGAAGCTTTCCTGACTGCAGTCCGCAGTTAAGTCGTTCCGCAAGTTGTGCCACAATGTCCGTCATGCTCAGCGATATGCGACAAGAACTATTCGATTTTGAACAGCGCAGCGACCAGCTCGGGAGGCGTCTTTGACCTTGCCAGCCTGACCGCCCGCCAGGACCAGCTTCTCGAACAATCAAGCAAGCCCGACTTCTGGGACCGGCCGGAAGCTGCGCAGGCTGTGCTCAAGGAGCAGGACCGGGTGCGCGCTCAGCTTGCAGGCTTCGATCGGCTTAAGAAAAGTCTAGAGGAGTCGCGCGTGTTCCTCGGAATGGCTCTGGAGGAGGGTGCCGAGGACTCCGAGGCTGCCGGCGAAACACAAGCTGCCCTAAACGCCGCGCGCGAGGAGCTGGAGCGCCAGGAGCTGCAGGTGATGCTCGGCGGCGAGTACGATCGCCTCGGCGCGATCGTGTCGATTCATCCGGGAGCCGGCGGCATGGAGGCCCAGGATTGGGCCGAGATGCTGCTGCGGCTCTACCTCCGATGGGCGGAGCGACGCGGCTTCAAGACCGACCTCGCCGACTTGCAACCCGGCGAAGGCGCCGGGATCAAAAGCGCCACCTTCGAAGTAGATGGCGACTACGCATACGGCTATCTGAGAGCTGAGGCCGGCATCCATCGCCTGGTCCGTATCTCGCCATACGATGCCAACGCGCGTCGCCATACCTCGTTCGCCTCAATGTTCGTGTTCCCGGCGATTGACGACAAGGTCGAGGTGGTGATCAATCCCGCGGACCTGCGCGTCGATACCTTTCGCGCCTCCGGTGCCGGCGGGCAGCACGTCAACAAAACCGACTCGGCGGTGCGGATGACGCATATCCCCACCGGGATCGTGGTGAGCTGTCAGAACGAACGCTCCCAGCACAAGAATCGCGCGATGGCGATGAAGATCCTTCGGTCGCGGTTGTTCGAGCTCGAGCAACGCAAGAAAAAGGAAGAGCTGGAAAAATTTAGCAAGGACAAAAAAGATATCGCGTGGGGCAGCCAGATTCGATCCTATGTGCTGCAACCCTACCAGCTCGTGAAAGACCATCGGACGGGTGTCGAGATCGGCAACACTGCGTCGGTGCTCGACGGCGCGATCGATCCATTTATTGAAGCTTTCTTGATGGGGGTTCGCAAAGGCGACGCTGACAAGGAACCCGAATAAGAGGTAGCGGTCGCATTTGCGACCAGTTTGATCCCTTGAGGCCGGTCTTCCGACACTACAGGTGCTCTAAAGTTCCAATGCCCAACCACGGAGTCCATCGATGATCGACGTATATTTCTGGCCCACGCCCAACGGTTACAAGGTGAGCGTGATGCTCGAAGAGCTCGGGCTCAAGTACAACATCGTTCCGGTAAACATTGGTAGGGGTGATCAATTCAGGCCCGAGTTCCTGAAGATCAGCCCCAACAACCGCATGCCGGCAATCATCGACTCAGAAGGCCCCGGCGGGAAGCCGTTTGCGATTTTCGAGTCGGGCGCCATCCTGATGTACCTGGCCGAGAAGTACGGCAAGCTCATGCCAAGCGAAACACGCGGCAAGTACGAAGTGATCGAGTGGCTGATGTTTCAAATGGCGAGCGTCGGTCCCATGCTTGGGCAGGCGCACCACTTCCGTCTCTACTCGCCCGAAAAGCTGCAGTACGCGATCGACCGCTACACTAACGAAGCGCGCCGCATTTACAACGTAATCGACAAACGTCTGGGCGAGGCAGCCTATCTGGCGGGGGAGTACTCGATTGCGGACATAGCCGTGTACCCGTGGCTGGTGCCGCATAACATGCAGGGTCAGAATCTCGACGATACTCCCAATCTCAAGCGATGGTACGAAGAGGTGCGCAACCGCCCCGCGGTGCAGCGCGGCTTTGCGGTCATGGCTGAGGAAGTCGCGAAGATGCGCGAGGCCGCCGCGGCTCGCCAACGGCCCCACGATCAAGAGTCGTGGAACAATCTGTTCGGGAACAAGCAGTTCGAAAAGAGATAGGAAAAGGTCCCCGAACGACACAGCTTAACAGAGTGCGATCGCCGCTGGACTGGGGAGCTACGCGGTCCGCGTACCGTCCAGCAGCCTGAGCAGCGCGTATACCGCTTGCATCGCGGGCATCTGAAGATGGTGTCGCCGCGCCGCCCGCACCACCGCGCCGGCCAGCGCTTCGTATTCGAGCCGCTTGCCCCGCTCGAGGTCTAGCTGGGTTGAGGTTTTGAGCTCGCGCAAATTCTTCCGCGAGTGCTCTAGATAGCTGTCTATGCGCTCGTACCCGATCTGATAGTCTTCCGCCCGCGCAGCATCGATGATTTCGCGCATCAGCTGGCATACCAGCCGCAGGCCTTCCGGGTCATCAAGCAGAGCCCCAACCCTTCGCCGGGTCAGCGTCGTGACGGTATTGAACGCCCCGTTCCACACTAGCTTGTCCCACCTAAGCAGCATGATGTTGTGGCTGAGCTCGCCCATTATTCCCGCCCGGCGGAAGATTTCTGTGATCGCCTTGGCGCGATCGGATTCGCGGCCGTCGAGCTCGCCAAAGTCGATATGACCTCTGCTCGGATGGACCAACTTGCCGGGCTCGACTATTTCGACCCTGACCCGCGCGTTGCCGCCCAGGACTCGTTCGCGGCCGAAAATCTCGCTCAGGCGCGCTTCGTTCTCCACCCCATTCTGCAGGGTCAGAATCGCGCCGCCTTCTGCGAGACATCCGCGCATCGCGGCAGCGGCCTGGTCGGTGTCATAGGCCTTCACGCAAAACAGGCTCAGATCATACGGCGCGCAGTCACACGGACGCTCTGTAGCGCCGCGACCCACACGTCGCCGCTAATACTTTTTACCGCAAGCCCCTGCTCGCGCATCGCGCGAAGGTGATCGCCACGCCCGCAGAGAGTCACGATTTCGCCCGCAGCCCCAAGCCGCCCGCCAAAATAAGAGCCCACCGCGCCAGCACCCATCACCAGGATCTTCATCGAAGATTTCGCTCCTAGCCGCGGCGGAATCCTAGCACGACCGGTCACCGACGGCCGCAGCGCGTTCCGAGGGGTTGTGGGATGTGTTTAAACTGGTTTTCCGATCTTATGCAGTCTGAACCCGACGGCCGACAGTCTTCCGCGATTGGGTCCGGTTACGAAGTCTTGCTTGCCCTGGCGACCCTGACCCTGTGGCCGATCCTCGATGAGCGCGCGGTTGGAAGTCCCGCGCAGCGCGCGCGAGCCCTGGTTTTCACGCCCATCATCGGATTCTTCGCTGGCGTGCTGCTGGGCCTATTCGATCACGCACTGGCGGGGAAAGTGACTGTGGGGACGCGCTCGTTTGCAATAGTCACCGCCGCGTCGCTGGCGATGCTATTTCTGCAGTGGCGCGGAATTGCGGACCTCTTCGAAGCATTGCGCGCCGGAGCCCGGCCCGCTTCGACCGGACTCGCGCGGATCGGCCCTGGTGGCGTCACCGTGGCGATGGCGGGCTTTGCACTTGAGGTATTGCTACTTACTAGAATCAGAGAGCCCGCGAGCCGGACGGCAGCGCTGGTGATGTCCTCTATGCTCGCGCGATGGTCAATCGTCCCCGTAGCCTATGGTCTCAAAGCTGGAGAGCGGTGGGGGCTGGGCCTGCCGTTCGAGGGCGGTATCGAGTTCCGTGAATTCGCGATATCTAGCGTAATCGCTCTCGGCTTGACGCTCGCACTCTATGCGGACGTCGGACTCGTTGTAACCGTGGTGGTCGCGGTGGCGATTCTTGGACTGCGGTTCCTCTTAAGCCGCCGGTTCGGGGGCGTTCCTGGTTTCGCGCTGGCCGGGGCCAGCGCGATTATCGAGATCGCAGTGATTATGACAATTGCCACGCTATCTACTTGATTCACCGAGGCCGAACTATCCCCCAGATTTAAGCGGAGTGCGGGAGCCCGCCTCCCTCGATTGGAGAACAGATTGGGCCTTGCGCTCAGATTCGGAGAGGCTGCTATGGTTGCCAGCCGCCGCCGCGCAAGTGCATGGGCCACTACCCGTCGCGGCGCAGCGCATCCCTCCACTGCCGGCTCACCTCCGCGCGCAACTCGTCGAGCGTTCCGGCGTTGCGTATCACGACCTTCGCATGACGGATGCGTTCCGAATCCGGGAGTTGCGCCCGTATCCGTGCTTCGGTCTGTTCGGGCTTCATTCCGCGGTCGCGCTCGACGCGGGCGATCACGCGATCGCGTGGCGCGGTGACGAGCCAAATCTCGTCGAACAATGGCATCCAGTTCGCCTCGATTAGAATTGCCGCCTCGACCACGATGGGGAGCTTTTCGCCTTTGGCGCGCATCTCGGTCGTCAGCTCACGGATCCGATCCATGGTGCGGGGCCACACGATAGAGGTCAGCTTCTTCAACTGGGCGGGATCTGCGAACACCAGAGGTCCGAGCTTGCTCCGATCGATTGTCCCATCGGGGGCGACGATTTGCTCACCGAACGCCGCCACAACCTCGCTATAGGCGCCCGCCCCCGGCGTGTAAGTTGATTGTGCCACCTTGTCCGCATCGAGAATCTGCGCGCCCAGCTCCGCCAGCATCTTCGCGACTACGCTCTTGCCCGAACCAATTCCCCCTGTGAGCCCAATTGTCAGCATCGCTTCCTACCTCTGAGCAGCTAATCGAAAACCCGGAACTTGCGCAACGAAACCCCGAGACGATTGTGGCCGTCACCCGGTTTTGGGGATGCTTGACTGACCCGCCTTCTAGTCGGGACAATTCCTCGGTGATGGCGGCGGGGGGCCCCGCCGACCGCTCCGCCGCGCGGTCACTCGCTTGAGCAACTCTCAATATAGCTGGCTGGGAACCGCCACGCGGCGGTTCGAAGAGCAGACCCGAACGCATGGCTACATTTTCGCGCCGTGGCGCGTGCTGGTTAACTCGGTCCAGAACTTTTTTGAGAATGACGACTTCCTGCGCGCATCCGCACTGACCTACACCTCCACGTTATCCATCGTTCCGATCCTGGCGCTGGCCTTTTCCGTGCTAAAGGGTCTGGGCGAAGCTGATCAGGTTCGTCCGTTGGTATCGCGCTATCTCGCGTTGGGCTCACAATCCACCTCGGATCAGCTCATGGGTTTCGTCGAGAACGTGAATGCCACCGCGCTCGGCGCGGTAGGCGCCGCGTTTCTACTGGGCACCGTGATCTCCACGCTCGGCAACATCGAGCAGGCGTTCAATGGAATTTTTCACGTGCCTCGCAGCCGGAGCTACCTGCGTCGCTTTTCGGATTATTTGAGCGTTCTTTTCACCGTGCCGCTGTTGGCCGCAGCAGCTCTCGCGTTCACCGCGATGGTACAGGTACGGGTGTCCATGTTTCCGGTTATCATCCATCTCGTTCCCTATGTCTTCGTTTGGGCGGGGTTCTTCTTTCTATACGTTTTTTTTCCTTACACGAAGGTGCGCTACACTCCCGCATTGCTAGGGTCGGGTATAGCCGCGATCCTCTTCCAGCTTGCGCAGTGGGGGTACGTCAGGTTCCAGGTCGGGATGGCCAACTATCGTGCGATCTACGGCGCGCTCGCGACGCTGCCGATTTTTCTGCTCTGGACCTACATCGCGTGGGCGGTGATTCTGTTCGGTGCCGAAATAACCGCTGCCGCGCAGCGGGGCGGAAACATTCCGCTGCTTCGTCCAGCCTCTCCCGATTTCCCGTGCGCTGCCACCTTGCACATCCTGGTAATGCTCGCCCGTCAGCAACTCCTGCGTGGCCGCGGCGTCACCATGTTGGAACTTGCGCACTGGCTCGGCGTTTCGGTGGGGGCAATCGATCCGCTTCTGGTCCGGCTAAAGGACGATGGGCTGGTGGTCGAGGGTTCCGAGGAACATCACGGCGGACACGGTGGCCCGCTTCACCTGGTGCGTGCGCCGGCTTCGATAACACTGTCTGAGGTAGTTCGCACGCTTCTCGAAGAAGATCCGGCGGATGCAGGAGAGTCGCGCGTCGCGGAGCTGATGCGTTTCATCAGAAAGGCGCAAGTGGAAGCCGTCGGTCAAACGACCCTTGCGGATCTGGTCACCGACCAGACCTCGCACGCGCAGATCGCGTCAGCTGCCCGCGGCCAGCTGAATCCCGCCAGCTGAGAGGCCGGCAGCGCAGGTCCGCACCGATTTCTTTCGGATCCCAGCTCGCCTATCATCGGCGGACATTTGCTCAAGGGAATCACAGCGTGCCTGAAAGCGGCGATCTGTCGATCAACGGAATAAGGATTCGCTACTACAACTGGGGCGGTAGCGGTGATCCGATCGTGGTACTCCATGCGACCGGTTTCCACGGCCGCGTGTATCGTCCGATTGTAGAGGCGCTCACGAAAATCGGACACGTATGGAGCTACGACCAGCGCGGACACGGCGACAGCGACACGCCCGACGAACTGGAGAACTACAACTGGGCGTTGACCATGGAGGACCTGGGCGGGTTCATCACGGCTAAGGGGTGGAACGGTGTGCGCGCATTCGGCCATTCCGCGGGTGCCACCGCCATAGGTTCGCTGGCCTACGAGCGGCCCGAACTGATTTCGCGCGCGGTGCTTGCCGAGCCCGTCATCTTCGAGTCGCCCGACGCCCCGGAACTCGGATGGCGCAACCCGTTTGTCGAGCGAACCCTTCGGCGCCGCCCGACTTTCGACAGCGTCGATGCCATGTTCGCCAATTTCTCTGGTAAACCCCCCTACGATACCTGGGACCGAGCAATGCTGCGAGACTATTGCGACTTCGGCACCCGGGAAACCGGCGACGGTAAGCGGGAGCTTAAGTGTCCCCCAAAGGTGGAAGCGCGCTTGTACGAAACGGCGCGTGACTTCGATGGCTTGGGCAGAATCCTCGCGGCCAAGTCCCCGCTGTTGATCATGTTCGGCACCCGCAGCGACTCTCTCGGCACGACCTTATCGCCCCGCGTTGCGCGCGAGCGCAAAGCCGGCCGAGTCATCGACGTGCCCGACTCCGGCCATTTCCTGCCGATGGAAAAACCTGCTCTCGTATCACAGCTCGCGGTTGACTTCCTGAAATAGGAAGCCGCAGACAGAGCATGACCCTGGAACCTTCTGGAAACGGCGGCTACCTCCCTCAACTGGATGTCCCGTTGACAAGCGACCCCGTCTCAGACCCGCCCCAATAGGGTTCGCACCTCCTCCGTGTAAACACCCGCGCGCTCTTCCAGCGCGAGTGGCGGTTCGATCGTTACCTCGATACCGCCGTTGGCGCGCGCTTCGATCATCACCGATGACGCTGGCAGCTCCGTGCGCGGATGGACGAAGCGCATCCGTTTGGGTTCCAGCCGGTTCGCGCGCAGTGTCGAGATCAGTTCGGTGCTGCGCGCGGCGGCGAAGATGGTCGCGACTCTTCCACCAATTGCGCACCTAGCGGCGCGCCGCCGCCGCGAATTCGGCCAGGGACGCGCCGGTGTCGCCGCGAGCGTGCCCGCCGGCTTCGATTGGGGCTTTGGCGTCCCGCGCCGCGCGCGTGAAATGGCGGGTTGCAGACCACCAGGTCGAAGCTTCCCTGGTGGACCCCCGGAATGTGCGCGGCGCGAATGTCCGCACACTTGCAGTGGAGGTTCGGAAACCCGTTACCGGGCGCGTTGCGCGCCGCCAGTTGTGCCATCCGCGGCTGAATCTCGAGTGCAATGGTTTCGCGCGGTCGCGCGATCGCCGTGATAACCATCGAGATCACGCCGCATCCCGCGCCTAGCTCCAGAACCCGATCGCGACTGCGTATGGTCGCGAAGCGCGCCAGCAGGATCGAGTCGACCGAAAACCGATAGCCGTCGCGTGGCTGGACGACGCTGAGCGCGCCACCTAGGATCGGGTCGAGAGTCTCGTCACTGCGGATCGTCATCATGAACGCTTCAGAAAAAGGTCAGCGCTACGCGCGCATCTTTCGCAAAGCGGGAATCTTTCTTGGCAAAGGCAACATAGCGCGCGCCGTAGACGTCCTGAAGCAAGGCCAGTCACTGGCCGAGCAGCTCGGCGACAGCTCAATGGCGCGGAGATTTGCGGCGGAAATCGTGGCCGCGGCAAAAGCCCCATCCCCGCGCTAGCCGCCGCTTGAGTGTCCGAAGCTTTTCCCTTCCCTATGCTGCAACTTGACGTCGGCCGAATCGTACTTACGTTTGGTCACGTGGGAAGCGTGGCAACGGGACGAAACCTGAAAACTCCGCGGCCGCGCGAACCCGTAAATTTGGAATTCGTCCGGCGCTGATGCCGGCAGGAGGGTTCGGATGGAACTGAGGGTTACTAACGGATACACGCCGAACGGATGGCTTTATCGGCCATGGAATCGACTTTGGGAAGAGCTCGAGAACAGCCCCCAGAGTCTGGCGCCGCGGGCGGATGTCATTGAGGACAGCGAGGGGTATCACTTCACCTTTGAGATGCCCGGACTGAAGAGCGAGTCGGTCGATGTACGCATCGATGACCAGTCTTTGATCGTGGAAGCGGAACGTTCGCGCCCGGAGCGGCCGGAAGGCGTTTCGGTTCATGTCGCGGAGCGCAGTTATGGCAAGCTCCACCGCTCGTTCACTCTTCCCGAGGACGCTGTGCAGGACAATATCCGCGCCGCATACAAGGATGGCGTGCTGGAAGTGACGGTACCCAAGCGCCCCGAGGCGAAGCCCGTAAAGATCAAGGTCGAGCTGAACTAACGGCGTAGTTCGAGGCGGCTTATCACTAAGCGAGGAAGCAGGGCCGGCACCGCGAGGTGTCGGCCCGTGTCGTTTCAGGGGGGGACCAAGCGCGCCGAGGAGAACCCTATGGGTTACATAATGCTGCTCATAGTCGCTGCGATCGTCGTGTGGGCCATCGTCGCGTACAATTCGCTGGTACGGCTGAGGAACGAGATCGATGGTTCCTGGCGGCAAATCGACGTCCAGCTCAAACGCCGCCACGATCTGATTCCCAACCTGGTTGAGGCCGTCAAGGGCTACATGCAATACGAGCGCGACACCCTGAACCAAGTGGTCGAGGCCCGCGCCAAGGCGCTCACCGCTTCCGACCAGGGAAGCCGGATCGCCGCCGAGAATCAACTCAGTTCCGGGATCGGGCGGCTGCTTGCGGTAATGGAAAATTACCCGCAGTTGAAAGCCGACGAAAACGTGCTGCGCTTGCAGGAAGAATTGACTACCACCGAGAATCAGATCGCGTTCGCGCGCCAGTCCTACAATGACGTGGTGCTTTCGCTCAACACCCGAATCCAGACCTTTCCCTCCAACCTGATCGCCGGCAATTTCGGTTTTCACGCGGCCGAATATTTCAAGGCCGCGCCGGAGGATCAGGCGGTTCCCAAAGTTGACCTCGCGATGGGCGCGCCGCGCGTACAGCAGTGACCCGGGGCGGACCCAACACGGACTGACGAACCATGACTGCGGCGAGCGACTTCCGCGCCCTGGAAGCGACCAATCGTCGCGAGACCGCGGTGCTGGTCGCGGCGATGATCGCCATCCTCGCCGCGCTCGGATTCGGTCTGGATGTGTGGTCCGGCTCGATTCGAATTACTGACGGCAGCGTCAGCGGCTTCCCGCTGCTCACGATCTTCGCGCTCATATTCGGAGCGGTGCAGGCGCTTATTTCCTTTTATGGGGGCACCCGACTGGTACTGCTTTCGGTTCACGCGCATCCGCTTACCGCCGACACGATTCAGCATCAGAGAGTACTCGACACCATCAATGAGATGGCCATTGCCGCGCGAATGCCGACCCCGCGCGCTTACCTGATGGACGACCCCGCGCCAAACGCGTTTGCGACCGGACGTGACCCGGCTCACTCGGTCATCTGCGTGACCCAGGGACTGGTCGACACCATGGATCGCGAAGAGATGCAGGGCGTCATCGGCCACGAGATGTCACACATCCGCGACTACGACATCCGCACCATGATGATGGTCGCGGTGATGGTCGGCGGCATCGCGATGCTCAGTGACTTTTTCTTCCGGATGATGTTCTACTCGGGCGGCAGACGACGTTCGAGCAATGACAAGAACGGCGGCGGTGGCGGGATCTTGGTAATATATCTGGCGACCCTCATCCTAGCCGCCGTCGCTCCCATTGTTGCGCAGCTCGTCGCGATGGCTATTTCGCGTCAGCGCGAATACCTGGCCGATGCCTCCTCGGTCGAATTCACCCGCAATCCGCACGCTCTGTTGCGCGCGCTGGAGCAAATCGCCAAATCGGAATCTCCCCTCAAGGCGGCGACTTCCGGTACCGGCCACCTTTTCATCGTGAATCCGCGCGAGGGCGTGCGAGAAGACCGGGAGCGGTTTTTCGATAATCTGCTGTCAACCCACCCGCCCCTCACTAAGCGAATCGAGCGCCTGCGGGCGATGTTGGGCGCGCCCGGCCAGGCGACGGCTGTTCGGCAATCCTGAACGATCGCTTGTGCACGGCGCGCGAGCAATCGCGTACGAAAAGGGCACCGTCTCCAACTTTAGTTGTACGCGCCGGTGGGCTTTTAACCCACCATTCTGGCGTTGTATTTGCACTACAGAGCCCGGTTTTTCCGCGCCGCGGGCAACTCTGGCCTTGCCCGAGTCGGCGTGAAAAAGTCGTGAGACTATGAGGGCGAGGGATTTCACGGAACTCGATGTTAATGTCGCGCGCGGGCGGGTGGTGCTGTCGCTGGTCGCCATTCTCTCGGTCTATATCGACCCTGCGGCCGGGGGGATCTTCTATCTGAGCCGCTATGCGCTGATCACCCTGAGCTCGCATCTGGTCTACAGCATCGGCGCCTATCTCGCGGTGAGCCGGCGCTTGGGGCTCAAGTACCTGCCCCTGCTGTCGACCACCCTGGATGTGTTGTTCGCGGCAGCGGTGGTTCTGGTGACCGAGGGTCCGACCAGTCCTTCGTATATCTTTTTTGTGTTCGCAATAATCGCGGTAGATTGCCGGACCGGGTTCCGAGACACGGTTACGGTCACGCTGTGTAGCGGGGTACTTTATTTCCTGCTCCTCGCGTTTTCGGCGGGGGGCGCAAAACACCTTTACGCAATGCGCGCGGCCTACCTGACCATCACTGGATATCTGATCGGCTTCATCGGCCAGCAGCGGGCCAAATTCGAAGTACGCATCCGCGAACTCGAGACCAGCGCCGAACGCCATCGCATCGCGCGCTCGCTGCACGACGGCTACGTACAGGCGCTGGCCGGTGTCACCCTGCGGCTAGAGGCCTGCCGCGAATTGCTGGCGCGCAATCGCGGTGCGGAAGCCTTGACCCAACTCACTGAATTACAGGGGGGAGTCTCCCGAGAGTTCGACCAGGTGCGCGCCTACGTGCGCTCGCTCGCGGATCTCGATCAGAGTCTCGGCGGCTCGATCTCCGCCGTGCCGGATACGCGGTTTCGAATCGAAGCCGGGTTTGCGGCCAACGGTCTCATCGTTGAGCAGATCATCCAGATTATGCTGGAGGGAATGCGCAACGCGCTCCGCCATGGAAAAGCGCGCAACGCCCTGATTAACGCCCAGGAGAGCGACGGACACATTCGAATTACCATCGAGGACGATGGCGTTGGTTTCGCCGCGGCGGCAAAAGCGCCTTGGGCGATCGCGTCGCGAGTTGAGGAATGCGGAGGAAGCCTGCGGGTCGCAGCAGGCCAACATCCAGGTGCTCACCTGGAAATTGAAATGCCAGCGGGATAAATGATGCCGATTCGATTGTTGATTGCCGACGACCATGCACTGTTTCGCCAGGGTCTCAAGTCACTCCTGATGCTCCAGCCGGATATCGAGCTGGTCGGCGAGGTCGAACGTGCAGCAGATCTCGAACCTGCCCTGAACCAGGCCGCAGTCGATGTGGTGCTACTCGACCTCCAGATGGATCGCTGGATGGGCAACGATATTGAAGCGCTTGCCCAGCGGGTCAGCGTGGTAGTGCTGACCGCCAGCGAACGCATCGAAGATGCGCTCGCGGCGATACGCAAAGGAGCACGTGCGATAGTCCAGAAAAGATTCGCGGTCGAAACCCTGATGGAGGCGGTTCGCAGCGCCGCCAACGGCTTGGCTTGGCTGCCACCCTTGTTGCAAACCGAGCTGGCAGCGCAGATGGGAAGCGCATCCGACCAGCGGCTGACCGCGCGTGAACATGAGATCGCCCGCTACGTCGCTGAGGGCTTGCGCAATGCGGAAATCGCGCAACGTCTCGCGATCAGCGAGAGCACAGTCAAAACGCACCTGAACAACATCTTTCAGAAACTGCACTTGCGCGATCGCGTTGAGCTTGCGCTTCATGCACTTCGGGTTGGTCCGGCCTCTCGCGCCTGAGGCGCTTCGCGCGTGCGGCGTTCCGAAACGATTTCGGCGGAGTGTCGCGGCCGGTGAATTCCCGGCACCGCCCGGCGAGCGCCGCTGTGTGACAGGTCACCAGTGCTCGCCGGGGGCAAGGGAATACGATAGTTTCAGCGGTCCTTAGGTACGCAGCTTGAAGACCCAGCCCATCACCGATTCTATCGACCGGCACAGGCGGACGCTGTCAGGCATCTTCATCGGGCCGCCCCGCGACGTGAAGGATCCCAGCATCCTTCATTCAATGTCGCTGGTGGCGTTTCTGGCCTGGGTCGGACTGGGTTCCGACGGACTCAGTTCCTCGTGCTACGGCCCCGAGGAGGCATTCCTGGCCCTGGGGCAGCATCAGTACCTCGCGGTGTTTCTGGCGATGCTGATGGCGCTGACCGTCTTCGTCATTTCGGCGTCATATTCGCAAACCATCGATGAGTTTCCCTCGGGCGGCGGCGGTTACCTGGTCGCGACCAAGCTGCTCGGTCGTCATGCCGGTCTGGTTTCCGGATGCGCTCTAATCGTCGACTACGTTTTGACCATCTCGATCTCAATCGCCAGCGGGGCCGACGCGATCTTCAGTTTTCTGCCGGCCGCGTGGTTCGCCTACAAGCTCCACTTCTGCATGGTAATCGTGCTCTTGATGGTCGCGATGAATCTGCGGGGCATCAAGGAATCGGTGCTCACGCTGCTGCCGATCTTCCTGTCATTCGTTGTAATGCACGTCATCCTGGTGACCTATGCATTCCTCTCGCGCGCTCCGGAGTTACCCGTGATCGCGCACGATGCCGTGCGCGAGGTGCACAACGGAGTCAGCACGCTGGGTACGGTTGCACTCGCGATTGTCTTCCTGCGCGCCTACAGCATGGGTGGCGGTACCTATACGGGTATCGAGGCGGTCAGTAACGGACTGCCCATCCTGCGCGAGCCGCGTACCGTGACGGGGAAACGCACCATGCTCTACATGGCGATTTCGCTCGCTTTCGTGGCGGGCGGAATTCTGGTCGCCTACCTGCTCGCCGACGTTCATGCGGTGCATGGCAAAACCCTCAACGCGGTGCTGTTCGAAAAGCTGACCGCCAACTGGCAGGTCGGCGGAGTCAGGGTCGGCCTGCCCATCGTGACGTTCACGCTGATTACTGAAGGTGCGCTGCTATTTGTCGCCGCGCAAACCGGGTTCATTGACGGTCCGCGGGTGCTCGCCACGATGGCGACCGATCGCTGGCTGCCGCGGCGCTTTGCAAACCTGAGCGCTCGGCTGGTCACTCAGGACGGGCTGCTCGCGATGGGCCTCACGGCCGGCGCGATCCTGCTTGGAACCCGTGCTCGCGTCGGTCTGCTGGTGGTGCTCTATGCCATCAACGTGTTCGTGACCTTCACGTTGTCGCAGCTCGGGATGAGCGTGCACTGGTGGAAAGAGCGCAAGCGAGAGCCGCGCTGGATCCACAAGCTGGCCGTCAACGGGATCGGCTGTCTGTTTACGGCGCTGATCCTGGTGGTAACCGTCACGCTCAAGTTCGACGAGGGCGGATGGGTCACGATCGCGATGACGGGAGGCGTGGTGACCGCCTGCTACCTGGTGCGCCGACATTATGAGCGAGTTGCACGCGCGATCGATCAGCTCGAGGTCGAGATTCTTCCGCAGCTTTACAACGCCGCCGCCAAGGAACCATCGCCGCGCGATCCTCACGCTCCTACCGCAGCGTTACTGGTCAATGGCTTTAACGGGCTCGGTCTCGCAACGCTCACCACGCTCTCGCGGCTATTCGACAATCAGTTTAAAAACGTGGTCTTCATAAGCGTCGGCGAAGTCGATTCCGCGCTGCTCAAGAGCCCCGCCGAAGTGCAGCAGCTCGAGTCCAAAGTCGCCGACGATCTGATCGAATACTGCCGGCTTGCGGCCGACCTGGGATTCTCCGCCGAGTTGCGGACCGCGATCGGCACCGACGTGGTGCTGGAGCTGAAACGGCTCTGCTTCGAGGTCGCTTCGCAATTCACGCACACGGTTTTTTTCGCCGGTCAGCTCGTTTTCGGCGAAGAGATTAACGGCTTCGTCAGTCGCTTTCTGCACAATCAGACCGCTCTCGAAGTCCTGCAGTGGTTGCAGTTGCACGGCCTGAGCCTGGTGATCCTGCCGGTCCGCGTCTCGGCGGCCCAATCTCCCCCGACGCGCGAAAACGCGCCCAAAACGATCGCCGCCTGACCTGGGTCGGGCCGGCGGCTTCGGGTTTCCGCCTTGTTTGAGAGAAATCTGTTGATGTTGCCGGAGGTCAGAAACTCGGGCCCGCCGTCGATTTACTGGCCGGAAGCCCGGTTTTTCTTCAGCCGGAGAGCACGTGTGTCACTAAGATTTTAAGTCGAACTGCTAAAACAAACATGCCTATTGAGCAGTGGCTAAGAAGGCACTCCCGGAAGCGGGCGAGACGGTAAAGGCGGTCGACGGACCGTTTCCGGACTTTGAGGGCACCGTCACAGAAGTAAAGCCGCAGGAAGGCAAGGTACGGGTCTTGATCTCGCTTTTAGGACGCGCGTACCCGCTGGAACTGGATCTCGCGCAGGCCGAGAAGACCTGACTCTGGTTTTCCGCGGGATCCTCCGTCTCATTCCCGTTTTAATGCACGCCGGATCTCCTGCAGGTCTTCGCGCCGCTTCTTGTCGACTTCCGGATACCGCAACATCAAGCCTTGCAGCGTCTTGATGATGATGCCCGCGACCGCGATTCGCGTGAAGGGCTTGTCATCGGCGGGAACGACGTACCAGGGCGCCCACTCCGTGCTGGTGTGATTGAAACAATCCTCGAATACCTCACGATATTCCTTCCAGAATTTGCGCTCCCGGACATCGCTGGGCGAAAATTTCCAGTTCTTCTCCGGACGATCGATGCGAGCGAGAAAGCGTTGCTTCTGCTCTTTGCGTGAAAGGTTCAGAAAGAATTTGAGTATGATGATGCCGTTCTGAAACAGGTATTTCTCGAAATTATTGATTTCCTCGAACCGCCGATTCCAGATTTTTTTGTCCTTCCATTGCCGCGGCATCTTCTGCCCATCGAGGATTTCCGAATGTACCCGAGTAATTAGTACTTCCTCGTAGTAAGAGCGATTGAATATTCCGATTTTGCCACGCTCCGGCAGTCTCAGCATGCATCGCCATAGATAGTCGTGGCGGAGCTCCGCGGCCGAGGGTTGCTTGAATGAATACACGTCGCAGCCCTGCGGATTCACTCCCGACATCACGTGTTTGATGGTGCCGTCTTTGCCAGCTGCATCCGCGGCCTGTAGGACGATCAAGAGCGCATACTCACTCTGCGCATAGAGCTGATCTTGGTACTCGGCCAGCAGCTCCACGCCCTCTTGGAGCAGCTGCTTCATTTGCTTCTTATTGTATTGCGACGGCATGAACCCGGGATCGTAGTCCTTGCCCAGTGAGATCTTTTTCCCCGGCGGGACCATGAGCAGGTCTTTCAGTTCCTCGACATGTTTCAACGAAGCCTTAAGATCGACAGCCATAAGCGACCCTCCCCTGGTAAGTGCAGAACGCACAAAATGCGGCCCTCAGCCTGCGTTATTTCGCGCTCATTGTCCAAGTGCAAAGTATCCGGCGCAGGAATCAGTCCGCCCGATCCGCGCGGGCCTCGCTATTTTCCTCACTTGCGCCACGTAGAGACGGCGATATAGTTGGCCCCGAAACCGGAGCACCGACCGGTGGGGTCCTTTCAAACCCCGGAAAAGGAGTTCTTATGGCCGAATTCACGATGACGATAAACGGCAAGGCGGTCGCCGGATCCAAGACCGTCGGTGTAATCAACCCCGCTACTGGCAAGACCTTCGCGCAGGTACCCGACTGCAGCAAGGCCGAGCTTGACCAGGCGATGGACGCAGCACAGAAGGCCTTTACCACCTGGAGCAAGGACATCAACCTGCGCCGCAAAGTGCTCGGCGAGTGCTCTGCAGCGTTGATGAATCCGCCCGAGGGACTGGCGCGAACCCTCACCCAGGAGCAGGGCAAGCCGCTCGACAAGGCCGGCCAGGAAGTCATGGGGACCGCATTTTGGGCGCAATACACCTCCACGCTCGAGCTGCCGGTGGAGGTGGTGCAGGACAACGCGCAAAGCCACATCGAAGTGCGGCGCAAGCCGCTCGGCGTGGTCGCGGCGATCACACCCTGGAACTACCCGATCATGCTGGCGATGTGGAAAATCGCGCCGGCTCTGTTGGCCGGCAACACGGTCGTACTCAAGCCGTCGCCGTTCACGCCGATCACGACCCTAATGCTGGGTGAGATTCTGCGCGACATTATTCCGCCCGGTGTGCTCAACGTCGTCTCCGGCGGTGACGACCTTGGTGCGATGATGACCTCGCATAAGGTGCCGCGGAAAATTTCGTTCACCGGTTCGGTCGAGACCGGAAAGAAGGTGGCGGCGGCTGCGGCACCCGACTTGAAGCGCGTGACGCTCGAGCTTGGCGGTAACGATGCAGCTATCGTGCTCCCCGATGTCAATCCGAAAGAAGTTGCGCAGAAGATTTTCTGGGGCGCGTTCGAGAATTCCGGCCAGATCTGCAGCGCGATCAAGCGCGTTTATGTTCATGAGAAAGTGTATTCAACCGTGCTCGAGACCCTGGGCGAAATCGCGCAGGGCGTGAAGGTCGGCAATGGCCTCGATGCGGGAACCCAGCTTGGGCCTCTGAACAACAAGCCCCAATTCGAACGCGTAACCGAGCTGGTGGAAGACGCGAAGAAACACGGGGCCAAAATCGTCACCGGCGGCAAGCGTATCGGCAATGAAGGCTACTTCTACGCGCCTACCATCGTCAGCGAGATCTCCGACGGCGTACGGCTGGTCGACGAAGAGCAGTTCGGCCCGGCCTTGCCGGTCATGCCCTACAAGGACGTCGACGAGGCGGTGCGGCGCGCGAACTCGACCACCTATGGGTTGAGCGGCTCGGTATGGGGAACCGATTCGGACCAGGCCGCCGAGGTTGCCAAGCAGCTCGAATGTGGCTCTGCGTGGGTAAACCAGCATCTGGCGATCGCACCTAACCTCCCCTTCGGCGGCGCCAAGTGGTCAGGCATCGGCGTGGAAAACGGACCGTGGGGTCTGCTCGGCTTCACCGAAATCCAGGTGGTGAACGTCGCAAAGCAATAGGTAGATTGTTTCCGCCTTAGCGGGCTGCCGGAACTGCTGTTCCGGCAGCCTGTTTCTTTTGGACTCCACCGCTTCGCACTCGCTCCCGAGAGTGGGTGTCGCCGACTTGTTGAGAAAATGACCTGTCGTCATTCCAAACGAGGCTTCCGGCGGAGCCGAGGAATTTCACGTACCGACGCGCACTCGGTCAAAGAAGAGTTGCTATCCTCAAAGGCAACGGGCGGCTTGATCGTCTTCGAACGGCGGACTAGAGGCATTCTCATGGGCAAGATCAAAGCGTGGGGACCGGAATTGCTTGCGGTTGCCGTGCTCACCCTTTCCCTGATTGCCTGCGCACCGCAACCGCCATCACCACAACCGCAAGAGCAGCCGACGCCCTGGCGCACTCCTGGAGCGCTAGTCCCGCCTCCGGGGGCTCGTTACGCGCCGGCGCCCCCGCCAGGCGGTGGGCCCTAGGCGCCAGCCTTCTGCAAGCTGCTGCCGCGGTTTAGCTTCCCCGACCTCTATAGGTCGACTCAGGGCTGCTGTACGCAGCAGTTTTGAATCTCCGACTGCGCTTGGTCGTCATCGACTGGGTTCAACTCCGGGCGCCCCACCAGCAATCCCCAACCCATGCGCTCCCGCACGTAGTAGACGCGTGGGTCGGCATCGATATCGAGCAGATCAGCGGTCTCGGTACTAGTGCTGCAGGTTACACGGCCCGCTGGGACGACAAACGCGTGATAGCCGCCCGGTTCGATTACCGCGCTTTCGTTTCCGCAACGGACGGTCGGATGCATCAGCGACCCGAAAAAGCTGTAGGGGCGGTATACGTAGATGGTCGCGCTATTGGATGGCGCATTCGCACGTTCATACGGCTTCCCCTGAGCCGCGCATCCCGCGGTCAGCAAGGACAGGCCCAGCAACACCATCCTCGCACCGCACCGTTCATTCGCTTTGACCAGATGCCGCCGCCAGACGCGCCGAATCAGCATAGAGCTCCCGATCGATTTTTTCGCGCACCGCGACCCGCACGGCGTCGTCCAGCTCCCGGTGCGTCGGCTGCGCATACATACTGTATGGTTTCGTGACACGACTCTGGGCCTTGTAATCGCCAATCAGATGGCGGCCAGAGAAAATTGAGAGTGATGCCACCGCAGTCACGCCGTATTCGCCCATCGGATACCCGGCGTAGGTGAGCGGATCGATCGCCGACAGGATCATCGGGACGTGATGCTCCTCGTGGGTTAGTTCTTCGCGGTAGGAGAACGTTATCTGCGACTGGTCGGTAAGCGACATCGCCACCACCGGCGGCAGCTGAGCGGGATTACCATCGAGCAGCATTCCTTTGAAGGGCAGTGGCCGCGCCGGCGTGGACGATTGCGCCGCAGGCACTCCAGCCGGGTTACCCGCGTAGGCCGTCGAAGTTGCTGACGCCGCTCCAGGAACAGCCGCCGGCTGCACGGCACAGGCCTCAAACGCCACCGCTAGCAGAGCGGATAGCGCCAGCGTACGCGAGCCTGTGGCGCATCGACGAAACCCGGAGGTGGGAGATAGGCCGGCGATCACAGGTTCTATTTCAGCGCAGCTGTCTGACCCTTCACAAGTTCGGCTGGGTCTTTTTTGCGACTCACGGTTTATTGATCGAGAGGGCATAATCATTGCGCTTGAGAGTGACTTAGCTCACGATGCTTTCGCTCGCCATGGCCTTCTTACGCATGTGGCGCGGACCGGATCTTGGTTCGCAGAGCAGCAGATGATCGCCGATTGGATCTACAACAATCCCACCTGGCTGTGGGGCACTATCCTGGTGGGTTTGGCCGCGGTAATTGGCGGCCTTGGACTGCTGGTCGTTCACCGGCTGGTGCATATAGAAGTTCGCCGCGCCCACAACGAGCTCGCGGGGTTTCTGGTCGCGGTGATCAGCGTTACCTACGCGGTGCTGCTGGCTTTCATCGCGGTCGCCACCTGGGAATCGTTCAGTCACGCGCAAGATATCGTAGACAGCGAGGCGGACTACGTCGGCAGCATCTATCGCGACACACAGGGACTGCCTCCCGCCGTGGGCCAGTCGATCCGTGACGACCTGCAGGAATACGTCACAGCCATCGTCAACCAGGAATGGCCAGTGCAACGCGAGGGGAACACTCCTGACCAGGGCTGGGCGCCACTGCGCAAACTGCACTCCTCCATCGTAACCATTGAGCCGACGACGATGGGCCAGGAGGTCATACAGGGTGAGCTGCTTAAGGTGTTGAACGAACTCTATAGCGCGCGGGCCAGCCGCCTCTCGGCCGTGCAAGGGCACATTCCGGACGTCGTCTGGTGGATCATTTTTTTCGGCGGCGTCATTACGGTTGGTTTCACCTACTTGTTCGGCTTTCACGATTTTCGCATGCATGTGGTAATGACGATGACAGTCGCAGCTTCGCTAGCGCTGGTAGTGGTACTGATCGTCGCGCTGGATTGGCCCTTTCGCGGCGAGGTCAGCATTTCTCCGGATGCGTATATCAAAACTCAGAAGTCGTGGGGCGATTTGCCGTTCAAGACCCAACTGGGCCGAACCGGCGATGCTCCAGAAGCGGTGAGAAAGTAGCGTGGAACCGATCAGAAAACTCAGTCGTTCAGTGGCAGAGCGAGCCGTGCTGGTTACTGGCGCGGCCAGTGGGATGGGCCGCGCGACGGCTCACCTGTTTGCGCAGGAAGGTGCCCAAGTAGCGGTCACCGACATAAATGGTGCGGGAGTATCGGCGGTGGTCGATGAAATCAGTTCGGCCGGTGGCAAAGCGGCGGGATGGCGGCTCGACGTCTTCGATCGCACGCAAATCAAGCGCGTGGTTGAAGAAGTTGCGGGGCGTTTCGGACGTCTCGACATCCTCATCAACAACGCGGGCTTCGGTGCCTTTCGCCGAATCGATGAGGACGGCTACGACGAGGTTTGGACCCGTGCGCTGGACGGACTCCTGACTGCTCAGCAGCTTCTCATTCGCGCCGCGCTGCCATATCTGCGAAAGTCCGACGCGGCGCGCATCGTCAATATCGCGTCCACCGAAGGTTTGGGGGCTACTCCGGGCGACAGCCCATACGTCGTCGCCAAGACCGCGGTCATCGGTCTCACCCATGCTCTCGCGGTCGACCTTGGCCCCGAGGGCATAACCGTCAACTGTATCTGCCCGGGGCCCATTCGCACCGCGCTCACCGCGGAGATTCCTGACGAGCACAAATTAATCTTCGGCAAACGCCGGACCGCACTGAAGCGCTATGGGTATCCGGAAGAGGTCGCCCATATCACCTTCAGCCTGTGCCTTCCCGCGGCCTCCTACATCACCGGGGCGGTAGTTCCGGTAGATGGCGGCCTAACCATCAGAAACGCCTGACCAAGAGGAAAGAGCGGGAGCAAGTTATGAGTATCACCGAAAACAAAGAACTGGTCCTTGGCTTCTTTGATGACATCGCCAAGGGCAACATTCAGGGAGCGCTCGACCGGATGGCGGAAGACCTGCGCTTCACGCTGATTGGCACCACTAGATTTTCGGGCGTCTGCAAAAGTCGCAAGGAATTTGTCGATCGCATCCTGGCGCCGTTGGGAGCCCAACTCGAAGGTCCTCTGACCATCACGACGGACAACCTGATCGCGGAAGGCGACTTCGTCGTGGTCCAGTCGCATGGCCGTTCTACCACGCGCAAAGGCGTGGCTTACGACAATACCTATTGCCATGTGTTTCGAGTCGTGGGCGGAAAGATTCGTGAGGCCAGCGAGTATCTGGATACTGAACTGGTCACCAGGGCCTTTGGCCTGAAGTGAAAATTCTCTTCCACGCAGCTGTATGCTGACCGCTGCCGTGGAAGCAAGATTTTCAGAGTTCCGTGTCACCCTTGAGGAGCCGTTGCACCACCGTTCGATTCAAGATCTCGTTGGTGCCGTCGGCTACATTCACGATTCGCAGCGCGTGCCATGCGTGGTAGAGGCCCAGCTCGTTGGTAAAACCCAGCGCGCCGTGGGTCTGCATCGCGCGGTCGACGGCCTTAAAGCCCACCTGCACCGAGTAACCCTTCGTCATCGAAAGCTCTTTCACCGCCGGCAGGCCCCTGTCGAGCAAAGTAGCGGCGTTGAGTCCCATCAGGTGCGCCGCGTGGAGTTCCGCAGCTGACTCGGCCAGCGGAAAAGTGACCCCCTGATACTCCGCGATGGGGCGGCCGAATGCTTGCCGCACTCGCGAATATTCCAGCGCGCGCTCGAGCGCCCATCGACCGTAACCCACCGCGCGTGCGGAGTTGTAGATTCGGCCCAGCGACACGCCATACAAGGCGGCGTCGAAGCCGCGATTGAGTTCCCCGACCAGCTGCCATCTCTCGACATTAACGTCCTCGAGTCGGAGTTCCGCTTCGTCTCCCCCGATGTGCCCGAATAGTCGGATTACCCTCTGCACCTCAAAACCTGGAGAAGCAGTCGACACCAGGAAAGCGGAGATTCCGCCCGCGCGCGTCGACGCCAGCGCGGCATCGGTGACCGCGAAGATGATGCAGTAGTCCGCAATTGGTGCATTGCTGGTCCAGATTTTGCGCCCGGAGATGCGCCATCCATCCCCATCTTGCACAGCCTTGGTGGACAGCGCCGCGGCATCGGAACCGGCTCCTGGCTCGGAGAGACCGAAACACATCGATGCGTCCCCGGCCATCATGGGTCCCAGGATTCGTTCGCGAGCCTGCTCAGTGACCCGTTCAAGCAGCCGGCTCGGACCGAATGCCCAGTGACTGATTACATAGAGCATTAGCCAGTTCTGCGGACCACATAGATGGAATAGTTGCTCCCAACCTGCGTAGTAGGCCAAGTGACCGAGTCCGCCTCCTCCCAGCGCCTGAGGAACGCACATCGAATAGAATCCTGCCTTCGCCGCGGCGCGCCGCACCTCGCGAATGAGCGCGACCGCCTGGTCCGAAAAGCGTCCGTCCTCGCGGTAGAGCCTACGCGGATCCTCCAAGAGGGCGCGATGTTTTTCATGGCGGGGCATCACTTCGGCGCGCGCAAAGGCCTCCAACCCCGCACAGGCTTCGCGCACCTCCGGCGGCAACTCGAACGCGATCGCGGACATATCAAGCACCAGCCTCTTGTGAATCTGGATTCGCGTGTACACTGGCGACGCCCGGTTTGCAAACCGGGTGGTCAACCCGTTGAGTCAATGGGCGCTTGCCGTGGCGCTGGCGTGCGACAATATTTGGAAGAGGAGAACCGCAATGAAGGTAATTTTCGAAAAACACGGCCCGGTGGCACGCGTGACTATCAACCGCCCTGAGCGGCTCAATGCTTGCGATTTTGAAACCTACACACGCCTGACAGAAATCTGGACTGAATTTCGCGACGACCCGACCCTGCGAGTCGCGATCTTCACGGGCACTGGCGACCGCGCGTTCTGCGCGGGCAGCGACATCAAGGCCAACTACGTGGAGAAGATTGGCGTGGAGGGGGCGCGCACCCCGTATACCGTGATGCTGGAACTAACCAAGCCAATCATTGCTGCGATCAATGGACATGCCAATGGTGGCGGCCTCGAACAAGCGCTCGCCTGCGACATACGGGTAGCTGCCGAACATTCCCAGTTTGGCCTCGGCGAAGTTCGCCTCGGCTGGCTCCCCGGCGGGGGCGGCACTCAGCGCCTGCCGCGACTTATTCCGCTTGGCCGCGCACTGGAGATGCTGTACACGGGCAAACGCATCAATGCGCAGGAAGCGCTCAAGCTCGGCCTGGTTGATTACGTGGTGCCGATGCCGGAGCTAATGAGCAAGTGCGAAGAAATCGCCGCAGAAATCTGCAAGAGCGCGCCGCTCGCGATCCAGAAAATCAAGGAGGTCGCGCTGCGCGGGCTCGATCTCCCGCTCGCCGGCGGTCTGCGCCTCGAGCGTGATGCGTACGAGTGGCTGACGAAGACTTATGACGCAAGCGAGGGCGCGAGAGCCTTCGCAGAAAAACGCGCCCCGGTCTGGCAAGGTAAATAATGCGGGGCCCCAAGTAACCGCTTGCACGCGGCCAGGTTGCCGTGAGGTTGACTACCAAACCGTCGAAGGAAGCAGACTCGGTTCGAGAAAGAAGCCAATCTAAGGAGACTGACGTGGCGTTTGATAAGCAGAGCCAGAAGAATGCCGGGGCGCGACGCCCCGGGCCCCAGACGCCGGCCGACTCCCGTCGTGCCCGCCCGCTACGCATCGCCCAACTGGCTTCGCTCTACGAACGAATCCCGCCTAACTTTTACGGCGGCACCGAGCGCGTAGTCTCATACCTGACCGAGGAACTGGTGCGCCGCGGTCACGAGGTGACCCTGTTTGCGTCCGGCGACTCGATTACCTCCGCGCGGTTGGTATCGGGTTTTCCACGCTCACTACGGCTGGCCGGTTTGTCGTCT
>DASXMJ010000044.1 GCA_036495685.1 Candidatus Binataceae bacterium
ATGTCTCAACCGTATGGTGGTGTTCGGACCCTGTTTCGGAATTGCCTTCACTCTGGGATTGGGCGAGCTGGCTCGTTGCCCTTGTCTCTGGACACCGTTCGTTTTGCCTCCGTCGCAACTGACTGAAGAGTTCCGAAGTCGATCCAGCTAGCATTCTCTGGGAGTCCGCTTCTCGATATTCGTCGGGTCGTGGACATGCCGGGAGTAAAAGATGTTGAGCAACTTGGCAGACGAGACGTCGAAGGTCTTCCGCTTCCGGTGTCCTTCGGAGAGAAGCGCGAAGATAAGCGGTCCACAGCCTGTCTGAGCGGTGTGTTCTTACGCCCCAGGTATCGGACCGGGAGAGCGCCTGCGGACCCTAATAGAAGAACACCACCCTTCGTTTGACCGGTCATTTGGTTTAGTCTAGTAATCTAATCGACAAAGCCGGGAATATGCTCTTTTATAGGGAAATCCTGTCATTTATTTCCAGAGTAAATTCATCGCTTTACTAGGCATAGCCGTAAGGAGAACGTAGTGGACAGACCGCGCTCAGCCAAAAACATCGCCTTGAAAATTATCGCCAGTTGCGCCTTCGCATTCACCCTCATTGGATGCGCGGCCGCTCCGAGTAGCATCACCAGCGCTGCGTCGAACGGCACTGCGAACGCACCGCCGCCCGATGTGCATGACTGCACGCTCATCAGCATCGGCTCACCAAGCAAATACGCGTGCGGCGACAAGACCTACACCTCATTCGAGCTTACCAAGATGCAACACGACACGGCTCAGCAGGGCGCCGGGCACTAACACGCCGGCACCAGGGACGGCAGCGAACGGGAGGACTTCTTGTGAATTCGGGGAAACTATGCGCGCGCGGTAGGGGTTCTTTTGTGGGCGATGCTCGCCTCACTCGCAATCGCCAAGTCGGTCGGAGCCCAGAGCTCATCGACCGGGTTTCTGAAACTCTATGTCGACCCGAAGACTCGACAGATTTTCCCGGACCCGGGAAAGGGGCGCGTCTTCCTGGCCGAGGTTCCGGTAACATCATTCGATGCGAACGCGCTCGAGCGTAGGGTGGAGGAGAAGACGCAGGCCCAGCTCGATGCGAACAAGCAACAACTCCAGCAGCTGGTGCAATCCAACGAAGAATTGACGAGAAGCAACGCGGATCTGCAGCGACAAGTCGTTGAGATGCAGCCTGCCTGGCGCTCCTACATCGATGACTTTGCCCGAAAATTTCGCGTGGGCACGTTAGTGTACGCAGACTACCGGATGTACACGCATACCACCTTCCAGCCGCAGGAGCTGGAAAATATCAACAACCCGGGGCCGCAGAACAATCTCTTCAACTCGTTCGACATCACCCGTTCGTATCTGAATTTCTTTTTCTTCCCCACCGATGGGTTGACGTTCCGCGTTACGCCGGACATTTATCGCGCGATCGGAAACGGGACTAATCCTACAATCGGCCACGCGACCACGTTCGCGAGTAACCTACGGGAGCCTGAACTACCGCCTCAAGTTCGCGTACCTGAACTACAGTAAGCTCTTCGATTTCATCGAGCCGATGAAGGGCAACTCGATTGAGGTCGGCCAGGTACCGAATGTGTTCATCCCTTGGTCAGAAGATCTGTTCGGGTACCGCTACGTAACCCTGTCGCCGTGGAACTACTATGGCCTGTCGTCGGCACAGATCGGTATCCAGGTGACGGGACCACTCAAGTTCGGTGAGAAAGAATTGCAGTACGTCGACTATGGAATCGGTGTTTACAATAACGCGAACTACAAGCAATACGAGCAGACCAACACCAAGCAGTTCATGTCGCGAATCAGCGTCTATCCGCTCGGCGCGAAGTGGCGTTTCGATGGTCTGGGCCTGACCTGGTTCTTCAATTACGGCTACGGCAACGTCGCGCCGGACTTCGTCGGAACGGCGCCTTTCTTCCAGGCTCCGCAGGCTCACATCATGCGCCAGGCTTTCTTGGCGCATTATACGGCTCAACAGTGGGGCCTGATCTTCGAATACGATCTGGGCCACAACGCGTACAGCACATCGAACGCCTTCTCGGGCAGCGCACCCTCGACCGCGACCGGCAGCCCCTACATCAATTTCAACACCATGGCGACGGGATTCCAGAACAACAGCAACACCACCCAATCGGGATGGGACGTGATGGGCCACTACCATATCCGGCATACACCCTTCACGCTGTTCGGGCTGTTCCAGTGGTGGCAACCGAACACGAAGGTGAACACTAATCCCCTCGACTTCCAGCGGTGGATTGTGGGTATCCAGTGGCAATACAACGAGTACCTGCGCTTCGCACTCGACACGCAGAACTTGAGCTATTACCACAACCAGTTCGATGTCTCGGAATCCTACGTGAATTCGTTCGTGCCGGGACTGTTCAAATCTCCTGGAACGAAGGTGATTCCCGACGCCGTACCGGTGGACTCTCACTCGATCTTTCTTAACATGGAATTCAGCTACTAACGGTCGCTCGCGGAAAAAAGAGGAACAGGTCCATGAGACCTACGATTAAGGCAGGAATGCTCGGGCTCGGACTGATAAACGCTTGCGGCCGGATGTGTTTCGCAGGAGAGCCGCAAGTCGGCTTCAGAATGGGTTGGAAAAGATCGAACGGAACTGGCCAAGACGATGGGGCAGCGCACCAGGCGGTCCCGATGACCGACACGGGCGGCGAGATGCTCTTCTACACGTACGAAGGGCATCACTACATCTTCGAAACTTCTCCCTCGGGAGTAGTTAGTTCGGGGGTGCAGACTGACTGACGGAAAGCCCGCAAGGCGGAAGGGACGGCGGACTGAGGAGGTCGATTCTGAGCGCGGTCGTGCTACTAGCATTGATCGGAACGATGGCGCGCCGTGCAGCAGAGCAAGCCGAGCACCGGGAGCCGTTGCAGAGTGGACCGGAAAAGATCATCGCGCGCCCGCGGCTCACATTTGTCTGAGCCATTCAATTCGACCCCTTGCGCGCGCTGCTATTTCCGTCATGGGCGAATCTTTCTTCCTGCACCGTCCGTACGCGGATTGCTGGTCCACCAATCCTGACCAAGCGTCTTCGCAGCGACTACGGATAACCAGCACAGCGCAAGCTTGAACGAGATCGACCGGGCCACAAACAAGTCGACAGGTGCGATGGCGGCGTGGTGCGCAGAAATCTCGTCCAGCCCGGTGAGGTCGTTCACCCACAGCGACCCATGTACTTGGCTAGCGTCGATTGACCGAATCTCGATACCCGCCCCACTTACAGCCCGCCATAGATCCGCGGTGCTCCCCAACAGCGGGTTCTCGCGGCTCAGACGAAGGATCAGCGCTCGGAGTTCGCTATCGATCAATTAGACTGGGCTCTAAACAAACCGGGAGCTGAACCGAACGCTTCGTCGCAGCCCTACTGAACTGCACCGCTGGGCTGCGGCAGCGGCTGCGCACCATTCCTCAATATATTCTCCATCGCCTTGTTCCATTGGTTGTTGGGATTACCCTGGCTGCCGGGACTCACCTGGTAGTTGGGAATCGCCGGGCGATCGGGACTCGCGGGCACTGGCATGGGCGTGTCCGCCGCCGGCATCTCCTCGGGGGACGTCGACGGTCCCACGTTTTTCAGAGACGGATTCACCTGAATGGAGTTGACCACCTTGATAGTCTTGTCGCCAAGGTACTTGAGCGCTTTCTGCTGCGCATCTTCCATGCCGTACGGCGTTGCGACAAATCCATACAGATGGAGCTCGCGGCTGCCATCGTCGTTGTCGATGACCTGGGCGCCCACCAGCGGCAGGTTGTGATTGTGCAGAAAGTGGGTGACCCGATGACTTCCGTAATCGTCGACCTGGTAACCAGGCGTCTGCGCATCGGCGAGCGCCGGCATCCAGAGCAGCGCCGCAAAAGCTGCCGCCAGCGCGATCAGACGCCCAGCGAGACCAAAGGTCAAAGCCACTGGCGTGGCAGCATACACGCTGCGGCCGCGAATGTCTTGTGTGACGCTAAGCTTTGCTGGAAAATCGGGTTTCGGGGTCTTTAAACCTTCGATGCTGACCACGCGTCACCCGGGCGGAAGAGCCATCCTGCATGCGAGCATTTATGGGCTGGCCGGATGCCTGGCCGCGCTCATAGTCACACTACTCCTGCCAGCGCTGCGGACTCATCACTTTTCGCCCTCTTATCGGCCCATCGAGGTTTGTCAGAACGCCGCGCGGCACTGCTCGCTCGATTTGACGGACAATCAGGGAGAGACCGCGATCGCTCGGGCGGTAATCCCATCGTTTACCGGACTGCTGCCGCTGTGCTCAAGAATTGTTACGCAATTGTCGGCAGCGGTTTCAGTTCCTCGCCCAAGACTCTCGTACTTGCTGGTTAGACTAAGGCTCGGCACCAAGCGAGCTTCAGACCCTCCGCTCTTCGCATAATCAATACTTTCGATTGTCGCCCGCGATGACTAAGCTCATCGCGACTGCTTTTTTGTTCGCAGGACAGGTCGGATTCGTCCCGATCTGATTTTTACGAGGTATGCCAACGTGCCCAGTTTCGCGCTGCGCAACCCGTTCACAGTAATTGTTGGAGCGTTGATCGTCACTATTCTGGGCGTGACCGCATACACGCGCATGCCGGTCGACGTGTTTCCGAACCTCAAGATTCCGGCCGTGGTAGTTGCGACCTTCTACCCGGGCATGCCGCCGCTCGACATGGAGCGCGATATCACCACCCGCTACGAGCGTTTTTTCACGCTCGGCAGCGGCATCGAGCATATCGAGTCGCGCTCGCTGCCCGGGGTAAGCATGATCACGGTGTACCTGCACAGTGGAGTTGATGTCGATGCGGCCGCAGCGCAGTTCGCCACACTGGCGATGGCAGACCTGGGAGTGCTGCCGCCGGGCACGCTGCCGCCGTTGGTCCTCAAATTCGATGCCTCGTCCTTGCCGGTTACGCTGGTTACGGTCGAAGGCAAGGGCTTTTCGCAAGCCGACATCGAGGATCAGGCGCGCTACAACATCCGCAATCAGCTTGCGACTGTATCCGGAGCGTCGGTCCCGATGCCGTTCGGCGGCAAGATCCGTCAGATCATGGCCTACCTGGATCGCCAGTCGCTGCAGGCGCGCGGCCTTTCGCTCAACTCGGTAGTCAACGCTATCAACAACACCAACCTGATCCTTCCGGCCGGGGACGCAAAAATCGGCAACACCGACTTCTACATCTATTCTAATGCGCTGATCGAAAACCCCGAGAACCTGAATAACGTCCCGATCAAGGTCGGTGCCGGTCAGGCGCCCGTGCGTCTGGGCGATGTGGGCAAAGCCGAGGACTCGACCGCGATTCAGTACAACGTGGTGCTGATCGACGGGCAGCCGTCGGTCTACATCCCGGTGCTCAAGCAGGGCGGCGCCAACACCATCGAAGTGGTGAATGGCATCCACGATCTGCTGCCGAAGATCATCGGAATGCCGGCCGGGCTGAAGCTCAAGGCGATTTTCAATCAGTCGGATTTCATCCTCGATGCTGTGCGCTCGCTCGAACACGAGGCGGTCTTGGGCTCGGTGCTGGCCTCGGTGATGATCTTGATCTTCCTCGGCAGCTTCCGCTCGACCCTGGCGATTTACTTGTCGATTCCGCTCTCGATCTTGGCTGCGACCTTCGGCCTGTTCCTCAATGGATCGACGATCAACATCATGACGCTGGGCGGTTTCGCACTCGCGATCGGGCGATTGGTCGACGACTCGGTCGTGGTGCTGGAGAACATCAACCGTCACCTGGAAATCGGCCAAACCCCGGAGGTCGCGGCGCGGGAGGGTGCCGAGGAAGTCGCGCTGCCGGTGCTCGCCTCGACCATCACCACCATCATCGTGTTCGTTCCGGTGATGTTCCTTTTCGGCGTGGCCAAGTACCTTTTCAGTGCGCTGGCGTTGGCCGTGGTCCTGGCGATGCTCGCCTCGTACGTGGTTGCGATGTCGGTGATTCCGATTTACTGCGCCCGCTTCCTGGTGGTCGAAAAACACGGCGTCAAGCGCAGCGGACCCTTCGATCGGATGTTCGCCGCATTCAACCGTCGCTACGAACGCTTTGCCGCCCATTACGAAAAGCTCCTGGAGCGCGCGCTGGATCGAAAACTCTTCGTGATCGCGGGGGTCGGCGCGATATTCGCGGTTTCGCTGCTCATCTATCCGTTGCTGGGAACCCAGCTCTTTCCCACCACCGACGCGGGGAAATTCATCCTCCACATGCGGTCGCCGGCAGGGAGCCGGATCGAGGTAACGGAGGCGCTCGCGCGAAGGGTCGAAAAGCTCATCCGCGAGGTCATTCCGCCCGACGAGATCGGCACGGTAGTGGCGAACCTCGGCCTCGCACCCAGCATCTCCGCCATCTATTCGTCGAATTCGGGCGAAGACACCGGCCAGATCATGGTGACCTTGCAAGCTGATCACAAAGTCTCGACCTTCCATTACATGGATGTTCTTAAGCGAGACTTGCCGCGCAAGGTGCCCGAAGTCAGAGCCTTCTTCTCCTCCGGCAGCATCATCGACGCGGTCCTGAACTTCGGCCTGCCGGCCCCCATCGATATCCAGGTGAGCGGCCCCGACTTCAATCCGCTATTCGAGGTCGCCCGTCGCATCGAAAGCGAGGTCGGCAGACTTCCCGAGGTTGCGCAGGCCTACATCCCCCAGGAAGCGGACTATCCGACCCTCGACATAAAAATCGATCGGGTGCGCTCGGCGCGCCTTGGACTCACCGAAAAAGACGTGGTGACCAATGTCATCACGGCGCTGACCTCCAACCAGATGATCGACCCGTCGATCTGGATTGATCGAAACACCGGCAACGACTACTTCCTGACCGCGCAGTATCGCGAGCAGGCAATCGATTCGATCGATACCCTGCGGGACATTCCTGTCCATCACATTTCCTCAGACCGCGACGCTGCCCACGAGCAGTCAATTCCGCTGCGCAGCGTCGCCACGATAGTGCCGGACAAATTTCCCTCCGAGGCGGACCACTTCAACATCCAACGCGTGGTCGATGTGTGGGTTGATCCGGCGACCTCCGACCTGGGCGGCACCCAGACCGCGATCCAGCAACGGGTCGACCGGATCGTGCTTCCGCCTAATGTTCGCGTGAACTATCGCGGCGCGGTGGCGGCGATGCAGCGTTCGTTTTCGAGCTTCGGATTGGGGCTCGGGATGGCGGTGCTGCTGCTGTACCTGGTGATGGTCGCGCAGTTCGCCTCGTTCCTGGACCCCTTCATCATCATGTTCGCAGTGCCGATGGGCCTGATCGGGGTCTTCTGGACGTTGTGGCTCACCGGCACGACGCTGAACATCGAATCCTTCATGGGCATTATCGTGATGGTAGGAATAGTGGTGTCGAACTCGATTCTGCTGGTCGATTTTGCCAACCAGCGGCGCCGCGACGGCCAGGAACTGCGCCGCGCAGTAGTCGAATCCGCCCGCATCCGCATGCGACCGATCTTGATGACCGCGCTCGCGACCGTCGCGGGCCTGATGCCAATCGCGCTGGAACTTGGCGCCGGTTCGGAGGCTTCGGCGCCTTTGGCGCGCGCCGCGGTGGGAGGCCTAGTGGTTTCCACCGCGTTCACCCTGATCCTGGTGCCGTCGGTTTACGAGTTGTTCTATTCGTGGAGGGGCCAGCGTTGAGCCGCGCGACTATCTCTCTGGCCATTCTGGGGATGTGTCTGACCGTGGGTTGCGGCCACGGGGTCGCAACCTCTTCCGACGAAGCAACCGGCAGCTCTACGCGCACGGTCGCGGTTATCCAGCCGCAGCGCAGGGAAGTGACCCAATCGATCACGCTGCCCGGCGACCTGGTTGGCTACTACGAGGCGGCCCTCCATTCCAAGGTTACTGGCTTTTTGACCAAGGTACTGGTCGACAAAGGCGATTGGGTCAAGCAGGGTCAGGTGCTGGCGACCCTCGAGGTTCCCGAGCTGGATCAAAACCTCGCGCGGGTGCGTGCCCAACTCCGCATCGCCAAGCTCACCTGGGGGCGTCTCGATCGTGTGCGCAACACCGACCCCAATCTGGTGGCCAAGGAAGATGTCGACATCGCCTACTCAAAATACATGGAAGCCCAAGCTTTGGTGGGCGAATTGGAAGCGATGGTCGCATACACTTCGCTGGTTGCACCATTCGACGGCGTGATCACGGGTCGTTTTGCGGATCCGGGCGCGCTGATTCGCGCGGGCGGCGGCGATCTGGGAATTTCCGGAAGCGGCGCGGCGGTGAGCCCAACCGTGCTGGAAGGTGCGGGCGGCCATCTGACCGGGGGCGGTCCGGTGCTCAGCGAAGCGCGCGTCGACAAGCTGCGGGTCTACATTTATGTACCCGAGCGGGAAGCATCGCTAGTCAAAGTGGGCCAACCCGCGACCCTGACACTGCGTGCGTTTCCGGGCCAAACCTTCCCGGTACACGTGACCCGCTTCGCGTCATCGCTCGACCTGTCGACGCGCACAATGCTGACGGAACTGGACATCGAAAATCCCGGGCACCGGCTCTATCCGCGAATGTACGCCGATGTGACCCTCGTACTGGCACGGCATCCGGACGCGATTCAACTGCCGCGCGGTGCGGTCTACGAAATCGGAGAACCAAATCAGTGGGTTTACACCGTCAGCAACGGGCGGCTCAAAAAGGTCGTGGTAACCACCGGTATCACCGACGGAGTCAACGTCGAAATAACCTCGGGTTTGAAAGGCAACGAAACGGTGGTGAGCACGCAAAGCCCCACGCTCGTCGCCGGAGAGGCGGTGCGCACGCTCGATGAAACCCCCGCCGACCAAAGCACTCAATCATCGGCCCGGGCCGACTGAGCGCCCGCGGAGCGACCGACCATCATGCGCAACATATTTTCGTTCCCTCTCCTTCTCGTCACTCCTCTGGATGAGGAGAGGGTAGTAGCTGCACCAAAGAGCCCGGGCCGACGATCGGATCAGGGGAGTACCCCGGTGCGTACGAGAGTGCAGGTGCGAAGGAAGGCACCAGCGCACCGGCGCAATTCAGAAGTCTCGCGCCGCGGCTGTACACGGTACCTCTTTCGTAACTGGAGAGAGATGTCCTTCGGCCTGGTCGCATTTGCTCTCGGCCTCTTCCCGTGTGCATCAAGGGCCGGGGCGGAGCCGCCGATTGCACCGAACTCCGCGCTTACTTTGCAGCAGGCGACGGATATCGCCTTGAAGCTGCATCCACGTCGCAAGGAATCGCAGTCCGAAGTGGGAGTTGCGCGCGCGCGGGTCGGCGAAGCCAATGTCAACCTGCTGCCGCAGGCATACGGGCTTGGCGAGTACCTACGCTCCACCACCAACGGGATCGGCAATACTACTTTCTTCAATGAACAGTTGTTCCCGCGAATCACCGGGCAGAATCACGACCTGCCCAACGGAGACTTTTCGCAGTCGTTCAGCTCCCACAACAGCTGGGCGACCGGCGTTTCGGTGCAGCAGTTTCTGCTCGACTTCGGCAAGATGCGCGGACTGGTCGACGAGCAGCGCGCCGATCGCGATGCGGCCGAGGCGCGCCTGAAGCTCACCGACCTGGACCTCATCTATGAGGTAGCGGAGCGCTTTTACGGACTGCTAGCGGCGGAACAAATCGTCAAAGTCTACGATGAAGCGATCGTGCAACGCAGGGCGCATCTCCATCAGGCGCAGGTGATGGTGCAGGCCGACCTGCGTCCCGGGATCGACGTTTCAGTCACCCAGGCCGATCTATCGCGCGCCGAGATGAACCAGGTCCAGGCGCGCAACGGAGCTGATGTTACGAAGGTCGCGCTCGATGCCGCGATGGGTCTGGCGGGGGAGGCGCCTCCTTATCGCGCAGTCGGCGATTTGACCTACCAGCCGGTGACCGCGACGCTGGACAATTTGCAGGCGACCGCGCAGCGTCTGCGCCCCGACCTGAAGGCATTGTTCGATGAAGCGCGCGCCGCCGGCGCTGAGATCCAGCAGGCAAAAAGCGATTACTTTCCCACCGCCAACGCGCAAGCGGGATATATCGCGATGTCGACCGGATTGCCGGCGGCGAACAATTACTACGCTGGACTGGTGGTGACCTGGCCGCTCTTCAACGGCTTTCGCACGGAACAGCAGGTTGCCGAAGCAAAAGAGCATGAGCGCGCGGCCGAATACTCGATTGCAGACCTGCGCCAGCGGGTTATCGAGGAGGTCCACACCACCTTCCTAAATTGGCAGGCCTCGATCGCGGTTATCAAGAAGGCGGAACAGACACTGAACGCATCACGCGAAGAATTGCACTTGGCTGACGAGCGGTACAAGCAAGGACTCAGCTCGGTCGTCGAGCTCGATGACGCGCAGCGCCGCTTTACTGAGGATTCCGCTGCCTACGTGACGGCGCTGTACGACTATTCGGCGGCCAGGGCCGCAGTTGAGCGTGCCACTGGGGAGTCCCTCAACACCATGTAGCCTGGGGGTTGCGGGTTGCTGCCGCACCGAGCGTCAGGGCACGTGGTTGAAAGCAATTGTACTTGGGGCAATCCTTAATCCGATGAGCAATGCGCTTGCACTCCTGACAGCCTTACTCCTGGTGGCGGGGGTGAGTGTCGAGGCTCACGCAGAACTTTGGTGCGGATATGGCACGGGAACCCCCCTTGACCATCCCTGTTCTGCTGAGGACACCGAGGAGGACCCGGCGGTCGCCGCCGCGGTGGCCTCACATACGAACGAATGGATGATGGTGCACGGCGTATGGCAGGTGAGCGCCGGCACAATTCAAACCGGAAATACGTTCGAGATCAGAGTGTACGTGGAGCCGTCTGGGTTCGTGGCAGCCAGGCAACAGATCCCCTCGGAGGTAGATGGCATCCCCGTCCGCCTGGTCGCAAAAAAAATCCCCACCGGTGCGGGGCTGACGAGTTTCTCAAAGGTCAGCCAATCGGACCCTGCCCCCTACGATCCTACCGCGGCCGAGCGACAGGCGAGCGCCAGGCTGGCCGAGGCCGTCTATGCCGAAACCATGCACGAATACGGTGAGCAATGGAACGATCTCCCGGGCGTGGTCGGCCTGGGACCGAAGAAATGCGACGAACACGGGTGCGACTTCAGTGCGATCCGGATCACGGTGCAGGCTCAGTTCATGCCGGACGTCAAGGAGCGGATTACGGACTCAGTTAACGGCATCCCGATTGTCTTCGTTCTATATAAGGGCAGCGACCAATAAAGGCAGGTGCTCCCCATTTTCGGCTCCCCGGCGCAACGCGTGCCGTTTGAGGGCGTCGGCCGATTGCGCTCGTGGCAGGGGAACCGAAAGCCTCGAGGTGCAACCAGAATTTGACAAGAGGGCTTGGAGAGGCCGAAAATCAGATTAAGTTCGGGTTAGTAGCGCATTTCGGTGCCAGTCATGCGTTGCATCGAACGTACGAATCGCCAGATCTCTGTTCTAGTCGCCTCCTTCGTCTGCCTCCTGACGATTGCTCAGGCGGGTGCTCCGATCCTGACCGCAACCTGGTCAGGAGTGTTCACGGTGCCCGTTCATCAGCGGTTAACCCGCAATTGCGTGGAAGAGGTCGGTAACCAGCTGACGGACGCCGTTCCCAAGCTTCCGAGCATCTATACGGTTGAAGAAGGTGATTGGGAACCCCCGCGGGTTGCGAACCTGGAAGAGGTCGCACTTCCCGCATGGCAGTCGCCACCGATTCACCGCAAGCTCCTGCCTCCATCTCCACAGGACGGCTGACTCTCTCAACGGGCTCGTTTTTCTATCGACCAGCCGGTCCACCGTCGGCGTACTGATGCAGTTGCGCCCGCGTTGGTTCGGCTCCAGACGATACTCAGTTCCCGGCCGAGAGCCGGGAGTGAGAGCAGGGAAGGAAGTCCAAGAGAGGAGTCATCCGATGTCCAATTCATTTCGACGTTGTGAGCTCGTTGCCGCAGTTGTCGTCATGGTGTTCAGCGTCGCGATTGCGGCCTCAGCCGCCGAGCTCAAACCCGGTGATTTCATCACCCCCAACAATGCAGTCACGGTGCGCAACCTCGTTTCGCCGGGCACCTATTACAAGGTGCAGCATGGAATAACCATAAAAATCATTCCCAGCGAGCGAATCGACTGGCCGCCGCCATACAAGGAGGCAACTGAGAAGTACTCGGCGCAGGTTCGCCTGAGTCCCGACCATCGCACTTTGGTCGGTTACGTGGCGGGACAACCGTTCCCGCTTCTGGATACCAACGACCCCTACGTCGCCAACAAAATCATCTGGAACAACGTGTTCAAACCGATGTGGTCAGACGACTACGACCTCCGGTTTTATGATTGTGATACGGCGTAAGAGGAGCACGGTCTGCAGTCTCGGCAAATCGAATATTTCCAGATCGGTCACTATGCCGGTTACGATCTGGTAGGCCGCACCGAGGTCGAGCCAATGCCCATCGATCCCGACTTCAAAAGGACCGGCCGCTACTGGCTATTCGGGCTCTACCCGGTGCTCGCGCCCGAAGAGATAAAAGGCGCGGGATTCATCCGTTATCGCTACGCGGATCCGCGAAAAGCCGATGGACATCTGGGAGTACACTCCTGGTGCCCAGCGGATTCGAAGGCTGAACGAAAGCATCATGAGTTCCGCGGCGGCGCCAGGGACCGCAGCCTTCTCATGGGATCCCGGATCATTATGCCGGGTTCAATGCCAAAGTCGAGGAATACGACTACCGATTTTTGGGTGAGAAAAACATGCTGGGTTGCGTTCACGCGGCGCACTCGCCCGAGGTCAGGTGTCCGACGGACGGTGGCACCAGCACCTGCCCGGAGTCGTGGGAGATGCGCCGGCTCTACATGGTCGAGGCTCGTCCCCGGCGCGCCGGTGCCGAGAGCAACACTCAGGCGGTGCACTCTCGTACCCTCATCTATATGGACTCTGAACTTTGGTTCATGCCCTACATCGATACCTACGACCAGAAGGGCCAGTTGTGGCGTAGCCATATCTATTACGTCGCCTACCGCGACCGCCCGGTTCCCGATGCGCGGGTTGCCATCTATCCGTTTAAGCGGGCGTTTGTAGTGGGTGCGACCTCGACTGACGTCCAATCCGGACAGGGAACGATGTGCTACCTGCCTGGCATTGAGACTCCTGAGCGAGAGTGCTGGTACATCAATATGGGAGCCGTCGATCGGCCTTTCTTCACGGTGGAGGCTTTGGCGAAGAGCGCGTTGCGCTAGATCGCAACCCGACGTAACGGCTTACGCGACAGCTCCCGGGTGGCCGGTTCAGAGTCCCCCAAGAACTTACGACCGGTCGCCCGGGGAGCCTATCGATGAAGCGGATCGGGGCAGTTGTTACGCGCTCTTGGTTGATTGGAGGACGGGTAGTCAGGGTTTAGGGGCCTTTAAGATCCAAGCGTCATTCTTTACGAGATGAGGTAAACGCACATGAGTTCACTAGCATATATTCTCTCGGTTGCCGGCGTCTCTCTGGTGCTGTTTGGCGCTCCGGTATTAGCCGAAGAGTCGTCCATCCTCGAACCCAACACAACGGAAGCTAGCGAAGTGCTCACGGAACTTCGCAGTGCCCGGGCCGCAGACCTCGCAAACGCACACAGCTGGAGCGCCGAGGATAACAGCGTGGACCACTTCTACGGGAAAAAGGCGCGAGAGGTGGATCATTTGATTCAGCAACTCAAGCAGGGACAGCCAGTCGCAAGGGCGGACATAAAGCAGGCGCTAAACAATCGCCGGTCCGCGGACTACGCGCCGATTTACTGAGGCTGCTCACACGACCCGCTTAGACGCGGAATGCTGTTGATGAGTGGAGATCCACCACAAACCTCGACCGGCTTGTTTTTTAGGCAAGGAGGCCCGCTGTCATGACTGAGTAAAATTTCGTACTTCGTCGAGCTCGCTCAGAATTCGGTTTGCGGCCTGCGGGCGGCGTCGAGTTGGCGCGGGCGTGGGTGACCCTGGTTCGCGTGAGAATCCGCGACCACCTCGCGGAAGATAAGCCTGAGTTGTGGGACCTGCGGGCCCACCACGCTGATCGGAACCGCGGTTGTCGGTTTTTCTGAACTCTAGTATAAGAATTTCTGAAGCACTGTGAGGAGAAGTCTGTCCTTACCGTCACAGGAGGGAACAACCGATGGCCGATCTTGATATTCAAATCAAAGGCGGAACGGTCGTCGACGGAACCCGGGTGCCGAGGTTTCGCGGCGACGTTTGGATCAAAGACGGAAAGATCGCCCAGATAGGCGGGCGGTCGCCGGGCTTCGCGAAAAAGATCATCGACGCCGATGGGCTGGTGGTCGCGCCCGGATTTGTTGACCTGCACACCCACTACGATGCGCAGATCCGCTGGGACCCGTGGTGCACCATTTCCGGATGGCATGGCGTCACCTCACTGGTGCTCGGTAACTGCGGTTTTGGCTTCGCACCGGTGAAACCCGATTTCCGAGACCGCTCGATGCTCACCATGACGCGCACCGAAGCGATTCCCTACGAATCGATGAAGCAAGGGATGAAGTGGGATTGGGAGACCATCCCGGAATACCTTGATTCGCTGGGTCGTGCGCCCAAGGGAGTCAACTGCATCCAGTACATGCCGACCGCGTCACTGATGATTTACGTGATGGGTCTGGAAGCGGCTAAGACCCGCCCTGCGACTGACGCTGAGCGCGCGGAGATGCGCCGCCTGCTCAATGAAGGCATGGATGCCGGCCTGTGCGGATTTTCGATCCAGCGGCTCGGCAAGCATTCCGCGCAAGCCGATTTCGATGGCTCGCCGATGGTCACCGACACGATGTGCGATGAAGACATCCTGAATCTCGCGCGCGTTTTGGCTGAGCGCGACGAGGGTTTCATCGAGATCACCCAGGCGACCGGGCATATCAAGGATGACCTCCATTTCGTCGAACAGCTGGCCACGGCCGCGAAGCGGCCCATCCTGTTCCAGGCGGTGGCCGCGGCGACGCGCAACCCGGATATTCATCGCAAGAGCCTTGACTGGCTGCACAAGGCGCGCGCCAAGGGCCTGCCGATTTTCGGCCAAGCCGGAACCGTGCGCAGCGGCTTTGCTTTTACGCTCGAGCACTGGAATCTCTACGACATGGCCCCGCCGTGGCGCGACATGCTGACCGGCAGCAAGGAAGACAAGATCCGCAAGATGCAGGACCCGACGATTCGCGAGGGCGTCAAGAGCGAACGCTCCATGGCCGCGCTTGACAAAAACGCTCCCGGAATCGGCGGTCGCCTGGTGAAGCTCATCGTTCAGTGGGTCGAGAACAAGCCGGAACTCGAAAAATACGTCGGCAAGTCACTCGGCCAGATCGCCCAGGAAGAGGGACGGCATCCGGTGGACGTGATGATCGAGCTCTCGCTGGCCACCGATCTGAAGACCGAGTTTCTGCAGCCGGAGCCGCAATTCAACGCCGAGTACAACGCAGAGATCATCAACAATTCGATGTTCACTTTCCCCGGCGTTTCGGACGGTGGCGCACACACCAAGTTCTTCACCGGCGGCGCCTTCACCACCGACTTCCTGCGCTGGATGGTGCGCGATGAGCAGCGCGTTTCGCTCGAAGAAGCGCATTATCGGCTATCGGCGCTGCCCGCGCACGCGGCTGGCTTCCGTGACCGCGGTATCCTGCGCGAAGGCGCGTGGGCCGACGTGGTGGTCTACGATCTCAAGCATCTGGACATCGAGCCTGACTGGATCGGTGAAGTTACCCACGATTTGCCGGGCGGCGAATGGCGTCGCGTGCAGCGTGCGGTCGGCTACCGTTCCATTCTCGTTAACGGCGTCGAGACTTTCTCGGAAGACAGCTGCACGGGCGCAACTCCGGGCAAGCTGCTCCGCCACGGCCACGCCTGAGAGTAAAGGCGGGAGATAGAAAATCCGCAGACGACGCAGACTCGGATGCTTTCCGGTCTGCGAAATCTGCGGATTTCTTTTGCCAGCGGCGTCGTTAAACGTGACGCCTTAGGAAATCGAACATCAGGCGCAGGCCCTCGCGGCATGCGGCCAGCTCGGTCATCTGCATAAAAGCATGCGGCATTTCGGTCAGGATGTGTAGCTCGTTTTCGATTCCCGCGCGATTCATCGCCTCTGCAATGGTCCGCGATTCGCCCACGATGCCGTCCGCGGTACCCGCGATGATGAAGCTCGGCGGCATCGCGCCCGGCTTGATTGCATTGATCGGGCTGACGCGTGGATCGTCAAGTAGCGCGGGATATCCACTGCCAAGATACGCCCTGCCCAAAGGCTCGGCCACTTCGGGTGCGAGCTTCACCAATCCCGCGAAATCGAAAGCGCCATAGATCAAGATGGCCGCCTTGAACTTGGGACCTCGATTTGCCAGCGCGGGCAAAACCGCCGCGGTGAAATTTCCCCCGGCGGAATCACCGCCCATCGCCAGACGCTGCGGATCCCCACCGTAGCGCGCGGCATTCTCAGCCGCCCACTGCGCTGTGAAGATGCAGTCATCAAAGCCCGCCGGGAACGGGTTCTCGGGGGCCAGCCGATAGTCGGGCGCAATCGTGAGATAGCCGCCCTCGGCGAATTGTTTGATCAACTTGCGATGGGTCGTCGCGGGGCTGCCGAGCGTCCACGCACCGCCATGGATGTAGATGACAATCGGAAAGGGTGGCTTGCCTTTCGGCACTGCGATGTCGGCGCTTAACCCCTGCTTTAACTGGATGGCCTCGTGATAGGCGCCGACTTCGGGCGGGTCGCGATTGAACTCCTGGAAATAGTCGACGAGCCGGGTGCGCTGCTCCTGCACCGTTCCCTGCCGCGGCCGTAGATAAAAGTCGTTCCAGCGCCGAATGATGTCCTGTTCTTTTTCCGTCAGCATGGTGCGTTACCTCCCGACTATGAGTGACCATTAGCAAGGTTGCCCGGTCCCTGTCATGCCTCTTCTCTACGATCTTCTTTGAGGCAGGTAGGATGCCGGCCTCCCTCCGCGCTCAGAAAATGGGCAACCGGTCTCGCGCGCTACGGTTGTCCCGCATGCCGTTCCATTCGCAAAATTGGCAATTTCGTTGTACACAACCCGTTGGGCTTTCAACGCGGCTAACCGAGCACCAGGGGAGAAAAGCACGATGGCCAGCCAACAACTCGCCAAGGTCCTCGAAATCCTCAAATCGCAACCATCGAATCCGAATGCATCGATCGAGCGGATGCGCGCCGGAATGGAGAAAGTCGCCGAGCGGGTTGCCTCAGATATCAAGTGCGACGCCGTAGACGCCGGCGGGGTGCCGGGCGAATGGATTGTCGCACCCAACGCGGCTTCCGATCGCGCGATCCTCTACCTGCACGGTGGCGGCTACGTGATGGGTTCCGTGAACACGCATCGGGCAATGATCGGGCGCATCAGCCGCGCTGCCCAGGCGCGCGTGCTGGCGATCAACTACCGCCTGGCGCCCGAGCATCCGTTTCCCGCCGCGGTGGATGATGCCACCGCGGCTTACCGCTGGCTGCTCAAGGAGGGTTACCGGCCCGGCAAGATCATTATCGCCGGCGACTCGGCGGGTGGCGGTCTTACGTTCGCCGCGCTGGTGGCACTGCGTGATGCGAAGACGCCGCTGCCGGCTGCCGCGGTGCCAATCTCTCCGTGGAACGATCTTGCGGGGACGGGAGCATCAATCAAGTCCCGCGCCGGTGTAGACCCGATGGTCGGCCGCCAGGGGCTGACGCCGATGGCAAAGCACTACGCCGGATCCGCCGATCTGAAGACCCCGTTGCTCTCTCCCCTCTATGCCGATCTGCGCGGGCTACCCCCGCTACTGATTCACGTCGGCGACGCCGAGATTCTGCTCGACGACTCGACCCGTATCGCGGAACGTGCCAAAGCGGCGGACGTCGATGTGACCTTGGAAGTCTGGCCCGAAATGATCCACGTGTGGCACGTATTCGCCAAACTCTTGCCCGAAGGGCAGCAGGCAATTGATCGAATTGGCGAGTTCGTGCTCGCACACACCAGCTAAGCGTGCTGACGCCTCGCCACCGCTAGAGGGCGATCACTATGAACCGCCGCGAACAGATCAAGCTTACCCCCGATGAGCATACGGCGTTTCTGCGCGAATGCCGCAAAGTCTCGCTCGCCACCCTAGACAAGGAAGGCTTTCCGCACCTGGTCGCGATGAACTTCGTCGCGATTGATGGCACGATCTACATGTCGTCCTATGGTAAGGCGCAGAAGGTGGTGAACATTCGGCGGAATCCCAAAGTGGCAGTCATGGCGGAGAGCGGCAAGAGCTATGCGCAGTTGCGTGGCATCATGATTCGCGGCAACTGCGAGATCATCGAAGACCGGGAGACCGTGGCCAAACTGATGGGCGCCATCCGCGGGCGCGACACGGGGGACACGGGGATGCCGCCGATCCCCGAACCGATCCTCACCAAGCGAGTGATACTCAAGGTGGTTCCCAGGAAAGTAACCAGCTGGGACCACAGTAAGCTGGGCGGCCGTTACTGACGACCGCCCTTGCGTCTGTCAACCTTAGTCTAGATTCCCCCCTAGCTACCCATTGACGGCGTGCAGGCGCATCCCGCTAATCATCACGGTATCGTCGGACTGGCGCTTGCCGTGTCGTTCGGCATTGGCGAACATCGCCTTGGGGTCGGTTGCCACCAGATCGAGCCCACCGAGGCCTTCGCCGCGCCCATCCTCGTCTTTCACAAAGCGCAAGGTCGCATTCTCGAGGCGAATTGCAGGATTTCCCTGCTGGTCTCGGGTTACCGGAATCTCGACGATCTGGCTCCATCGTGAAGCGAGCCCCGCCGGGTCTGGAGATTGGATTTCGGCCGCCGCGACGGCGCGCACTATATGAGTACGCACCGCGGGCTTCCAGTTGCGTCCAGCGGGCATCCACGGCCCATCCGGGGAAAGATCGCCGGCCTGAAAATCTATCTCCAGGAAAGAACCGCCGGTGTCGCGAGGATGAAGTTGCATGATCTTATACTCGGGTTCGTCCTGCTCGAGCACCTTGCGAACGCCGAGTTCGTTGACCCGCTTCTTGCGCGGCGCGTGGTCGTCACACTGCGTGATCACCATGTAGCCGCCATCACCCGCTCGCCGTTCCAGGTAGCGTCCGCCGGCAGTACCCTCCTTGATGGGTGACACCACCTCGATAAACTGGCTCCCCACCGGAAATAGCGCGTTCTGCAGACCGAACGCCTTGACGCCGGGATCGCGGAAACCGACCTCGAGGCCAAGAACGTTGTGCAGGTCGTTGGTAACCTGATCAAGGTCGCGCGCCACCAGCGCGATTTGCCGAAGTCGAATCCACATGCGAGCTCCTCCTCTCTTGGTTAGTCACGGTCTTGTTGGCATTTTGCTCAAAATATTCCTGAGATCTCACCGTTGCGCGAACCCAGCTCGGCGTTGCAGCGGTCGTCGCCGTCACTTTCCGATAAACCGCGGCTTGCGCTTCTCGACCTTCGCCGCGAATGCTTCCTTGGTGTCATGCAAGTTGAACATCGGCATGTGCCGCGAGCTTTCCACTGCGATGTAACTGGCAAACTCAACTTTTTCGGCCTCGAGGAAGTTGGACTTCATGGTACGCAGAGCGATTGGCGCAGCCTCTGCCAGCCGACTCACGATCGCATCGACCTCGGCGCGAAAGCTCGTGTCGGGAAACACCTTCGACACCAGGCCGATACGCAGCGCCTCGGCCGCATCGAACTTGTCGGGCATAAAATACAGTTCGCGCGCGCGTGCCGCCCCGATAATTCGCGGGAGCGTCCACGGACCACCCATGTCCCCTGCCACCCCGACATCGAGGAACGCGACGTTGAAACGCGCCGACTGCGCGGCGAAGCGAAAATCGCAGGCGCACGCCCATCCGAGTCCTGCACCCGCACACGCGCCGTTGATGGCGGCGACCGTCACGGCCGGCATCTCGTGCAGCAAAACCGGGACGCGAAAATCTTCCGCGGTGAGACGATCTGCTTCGCTCCCCTCACCCGAGGCAATCATGTTGAGGTCCGCCCCCGGACAGAAGCCGCGCTCACCGGCTCCAGTGAGCAACAGCACCCGCAGCTCGCGATCCTCGGCAGCAGCGGCGAGGGCCCGCCCGGCCTCGAGGAGCATCCGGTTAGTCATCGCGTTCATGCGCTCGGGGCGGTACATGGTAAGCGTCGCGACCGGCCCCTTCTTTTCGTAGCGGATGTGCTCAAACTGCATAGCATTCATGACTTTGCTCCGTGCCAGCGCTGGAAGCGGGGCGCGCGCTTCTCGAGCAACGACTCGGCGCCCTCGGTGGCATCGGGATGCTCGAGAGATTCCTGGGTTAGCCGATCGGCGTCGTGGATCGCCGGCGCCATTGCTTCGGAGAGATGCCGGTAGACCTGCGCCTTCATCACCGCGATCGAGCGGGGCGAGATGTTGGCAGCGAGGTCGCGAATATAGCCGCGCGCTTCATCGATCAGCTTATCGGGCGCCACGACGCGATCGACCAGGCCAATACGCAACGCTTCGGCCGCGTCGATCCGCCGCGAGCTCCATAGCAGATCCAGCGCACGGCTCACACCGACCATGCGCGGCAAGAGCCAGCTCGTCCCATGCTCGGCGATCAGCCCGCGCTTGGAAAATACCGTGGTGAAACTCGCGCCTTCCGACGCAAATCGGAGGTCACACATCATCGCGAGCACAAACCCGCCGCCTGCCGTTACCCCGTTGACCGCCGCGATCACCGGTTTGGAAATTCTAAGGATGTAACTGAAGAGCGCGGGCAGCTCATCCGGCGCAGGCGAGGTGGGAGGCAGCGGCGAGCCTTCCTGGGTAGAGCGCCGAAGGTCGCCCGCATCCAGACCGGCGCTGAATCCCCGTCCGTTACCGGTGATGACGATTCCGACTACCCGGTCGTCGGCAGCGGCTCGATTCATCGCGGATCGAATTTCCTCGATCATCGCAAAGGTGAACGCGTTGAGTTTCTCAGGCCGGTTCAGCCGGACGATCGCGACGGGGTCGTCTATTTCCGTGATGACATTCGACATGTCTGCTCCCAAAAAAGAGGTTGGTACACTTTACCGGCAAATGTCCACCCCAACGAACTCACGCTCGTGATTAGAGAAGGCGGCTGGCGAAAGCCGCCCACAGGCTCGAGGCGATGCCCGTTCGGCTGGAGGCCCACCTTGACCTCTTTCCCGAGATCGAGACCAACCTTGTTCTTCGTGAAATGAGGCTGGCGGACGGCGCTGGCACTTGGCGGGCGCAAGTGGAATTCCTCCAGCGCACGCCTCATATTTCTGATTCAGGTAAGCGATGCCTGCCTTCCGCGCCCCCATGATAAATCTCTACTCGCGCGATCTTCCTCGCGCAGTCGCCTTCTATTCCGAACTGGGTTTTGTTGAGACATTTCGCACCCCAGCCTCGGGCGAACCCGTCCACGTCAGAGCTCAGATTGGATGGGTTCACTCTCGGAATTGCGACGCTGGAGGCGGCCCGAGAGCACCACGCCCTTCGTCCAGAAGGGGAAGGGCGCGGCATCGAAATCGTTCTTTGGACCGACGACACTGATTCCACCGTAAGCGCATTGGTCGCCAAGAGCGCTCCTCTGCTTTCTGCGGCGCATGACTTTCTTGACGGCAAGCAGCACGCTGCGCGGATCGCCGATCCGGATGGCAATCCGATACAACTCGTTCAACGTAGGGCCTGAACCGGCCTGGTAAATTTAGTGCTCGGGCGGGTATCCGGGTGGCGACCATTTCAGGAAGAGGTTGGAAAACTCGCGGAACTAGTCGGTTCTGACCTCAGTTTCAATCAGTCACTGAGCATCGGTCTGGAAATAGTAGCGGTGGCTCTGGAAAGAGTAGAACAGTTCTTCGCCGCCGGTGTCGGTCATCGGGACCGCCTGTCTTGGTGCTTCCATATGCTGGGCCAACTGTACGCGGTCCTTGCCGATCCACTCCGCTGCCGCTCTACGGCTCTCCTGCTCCACGCATCCCGCGCAGCTAGTCAAAACCACTCACCACGACACCGATCGCGAGATACTTGAACGTCGTCACACCACTTGCACTGCGAGCACCACCTGCGATCCTCCAACCGGCCTTCTCTTACGACATGGGAGGGCCGACGCCTGGAGGGCCCGTCCAAAAAAAACGGGCGGCGCGACCACCGCCGCGCCGCCCAATCTGCCGATAGAGTGGTCGCCCCTGAAAATCGCCCGGCCCGTTCTACCTAGTCTGCACCGCCGAAATGATATTTCCCTGCGGGTCGGTTTCAAACACGTAATGATGACCCTCATAGGAATAGTAGAGCATCTCGCCGCCGGTATCGGTCAGCGGCACCGCTTCCTTGGGCTGACCCATCTGATTGGCGAGCTCGACGCGATTTTTGCCTTTCCACTTGGCTACGGCGCTTCGACTCTCTTCCGATGGTGTCGTGATCGCATTGCTGCATGCGCCTAACGTGACCACCAGCCCCAGAGCCACCCCTGCAGTAATC
>DASXMJ010000045.1 GCA_036495685.1 Candidatus Binataceae bacterium
ATCCTGGGTTACGACGAAGGACGTATCGGTGAACTTCTCGCAGCTGGTGCGCTGCAGTAGGTAAATCCGCGTTCGGTGAACGATCGCTGGGCAGACAGCGATTAGAGGGCCCGTCTCGAGCCCGATCGCGCGGTCGAGCCCCTACGAAACGACCTGAGGCGTGATCGAGCGGGCAACCACCAAGACCTTGCCCTACGTCGATTCTTCCTTGCCGGCTGTTCCGGTTCCTCGTCGGTGTCTCAGGGTTTTAGCGGCGAGCATCCGGAAGACCCTGCCGGCAACGGTGGGTCTTATATGGGGGCGGACTTTCGAGGGGCAGGCTCGATGCTCTCGGAGATCAACGCTTACCCATCTGTTTGGGGCCCTTGAGCTTGGCCTTCAGTTCGACCACGGGTATCGCCGGTAGCGTCGTTATTTTGACCGTGCCGCGCGACGACAGATCGACTGACAGATGCGCGACGGTCTCATTGTCGGGCGCGTCCACAATCGTCACAAAATCGTAGCCGCCGAGCACGGCGTATTGGGTGACCATCTTGCAGCCGAACTCCGAGATCTCCTTGTTTACCGCATCGAGCCGCTCGGGATCCTTGTGGAGCGTCTGACTGCCTTCCGGCGTCAGCGAACTGAGCAGGATGTAGGTCGGCATTGTTTCTACCTCTTGAGCTCGGACGGAGTTGCTAAATCCAGAGCTTCCCGCTCCTCCACGGCTAAATCAAGTTTTGTGGAACTCACCCGAAAAGGCCCGCCCCCCGGGCCCACTTGTATTTCGCTCCCAAGACCAGGACCGGCTTTTCGGTGGTATAGGCGTAGGCGGGGATCTGCCTCTCGAACAAGTAGGCACACGCCTCTTCCACCTCGACGTCGCCGACCAGCGAGGCTACCACCGGCTTGTCTATTCCCTGGCGCCGCTGTTCCTCGACAACCTGCGCGGTGAGTTTCGCGAAGACCATGGGTGGAGTGATTATGGTGTGCCAATAGCCAAGCACGAGCGAATGCACGCGAGCGTCCGTGAGTCCGAGTCGGATGGTATTTTGATAGGTCGCGGGCGGCTCACCACCGGTGATGTCGACCGGATTTCCTGCCGCGCCGAAGGGCGGAATGAACTTGCGAAACGCCTGGTCAAGGTCCGCCGGCATCTCCATCAGCTTGAGTCCATTGTCAACGCAGGCATCGGCGAGCAGCACGCCAGAACCGCCGGCGCCGGTAATAATCAGCACGTTCTCACCGGCTGGCGTCGGCAGCATTGGAATGCAACGGGCAAACTCGAGCATTTCGTTAAGGCTGTATGCGCGAACGACCCCGGATTGGCGCAATACATCATCGTAGATGCGATCGTTGCCCGCCAACGCCGCAGTGTGGGAGCGCGCAGCACGCGCACCTGCCGCCGTGCGCCCGGCCTTGAGCACGATAACCGGCTTCTTGACCGAGACTCGCTTCGCAACTTCCGCGAAGGAGCGGCCGTCCTTGAGATCCTCGAGGTGCATCGCGACGACCTCCGTCTCGGGATCTTTCTCGAAAAAGGTCAGTAGGTCGTCTTCATCGATATCGACTTTGTTGCCCAAACCCACAATGGCCGACACTCCCATTTTCGTGGATCGGCTAAAACCCAGGATCGCCATGCCGACTCCCCCGCTTTGCGATGACAATGCGACCTTCCCCCGTACGTCGTAAGGGGTGCAGAAAGTCGCGCACAGGTTCTTCGGGGTATAGTAAAAGCCGTAGATGTTCGGTCCCATCAGACGGATATCGTGCTCGCGCGCGACCGCGAGCACCTCGCGCTGCATCTCGACATTGCCGGTCTCGGCGAAGCCCGATGGGATCAGAACCGCACCGGCGACCGACTTCTGGCCGCATTCGGCCAGCACGGGCGACACCAGGCGCGCCGGGATCGCGAACACCGCGACGTCGACGCGTTCAGGAACCTCCTTGATACTGCGAAACGCTTTGCGACCCAGCACCGAGTCGAGGCTTGGATGGATTGGAAAGATGCGGCCCTGATAGCCGCCATTGATCAGGTTTTTCAGAACTGAGTTGCCAATCTTCCCATCCTCGGCAGACGCGCCGATGACCGCGATCGAGTCGGGACGCATGATACGGTTCATGGCGCGCAGTATCTCGTCTTGCGAAGGACGAAAACGTACGGGGGCCGGGTCGAAATCAAGCAGTATTCGGACATCGGCCGCCGTTGCGCCGGCGCGCGACGCGAACACCGGGTTCAGGTCCACCTCGGCTATTTCGGGGAAGTCATGCACCAGCAGAGACACGTTGCGCACCAGCGCCGTCAGGGCGTCACGGTTCACCGCTTCCCCGCCGCGCAAGCCATTCAGAACTTCCTTGCTGCGGATTCCATCGAGCATCGAGCGAGCCTCAGGTATCGTCACCGGCGCGAGGCGAAAGGTGATGTCACTTAGGGTTTCCACCATCACGCCGCCCACGCCGAACGCGACCAACTTTCCAAAGCTCGGGTCGGTCGATGCTCCGACGATAAGCTCGACACCACCCGGCACCATCTTTTGAACCAGTACCCCGTCGAAGGAGGCCTCGGGCCTGGAGCTTTTGCCTCTCGCGATCAGCGACTTAAATGAGGTTTCAACCGCAGAAGCATCGCCGAGGTTTAGCGCCACGCCGCCCACCTCGGTCTTGTGCTGAATTTCAGGGGAAGAAATCTTCAACGCGACCGGATAACCAACTTCTGCGGCGACCCGGACCGCCTCAGATTCTGAGGAAGCAAGGGCTTGTGGCGGGATCGGAATCTCATACGCTCGACAGATCTCGGCGCAGTCGGCTGCAGAAAGCGCGACGCGACGCTCAGCTCTCGCCCGTTCCAGGATGTTCTTCACACTTGGGTGATGGTTGTTCATCGGCTCTCTTGTCCCTACCTCGGAAGACCTGGTCTTTCGTAAAACACTTCCCGAGCGCCTGTCATTAAGTCAAAACTCCGAACCGGCAAAAAATTCCAGCGACTACTCTCGGGCGAGTTGTATCGGCAGCTTGTCGATCTCGCGGCGCCCGGACTTATCACCGCACTCGGGGCCAGACCTTCATTTCTAGCAGTTGTGCGCAGGACTGCCCGAATCGGGAAAAGCGACTTCCGTGCTGATTTGATTCTCTTCACCAGCGAGGTGTGGTCGTCAAGCAATTGAGCACCGCGACCCCATGCCAGCCGCAGAAGAGATTTGCCTTAGTAGCGGGTCTTTGGCTCGAAGGGTCCTCGCCCTGGCTGGGTGAAGACTACCTCGAAAGTTCGATCCAAGGGCGCAAACATGGCCCTAACCGTTAGCATCTCTCCCGGTGCCAGGTGCTCGATTTCTTCGGTGTGCGGGCCCTGCATCACGAAATTGGGACGGTGAACGCGCACCAGCTCCCAGATGTCCGGCCAGCGGATACGGGGGTTGTCCACGTATGCATCGTTGAGCACAAACTTGTATTGCTTGGCACCCACGCCGATCGTGACGATTTGTTGGCCGGCGTATATCTGCATGGCCGCGGGCTTCGAAATTACCAGCGTAGTGTTAATCGGCAGGCCCATCGCACCGAACTGCGCGCGCGCTGCTGTCGGAGCAAGGATCATGAGTGCGGCCACCCATGGCGCCATTCGGAACATCACTCTCGTAGCGCATTTCATATTGGGACGCCGGACCGTGTTGCCGGCCGATCTTAGGATGTCCTTCCTCAATTCCGAGCGCGACCTAGAGGACCGTAACAACATATATACCCCTTCAATCCTCTGTCGCACCAACCAAAATTCTGGGCACCGCCCTAGCAGTTTAGTTACGCGAACCCGCTCGACGGGAAGGCCTTTTGATTATCCGAACCGATCGGAGTACTGGAAAGGCTAACCGTGCCACTATGCGATAGTTTCCATGATGCCGGGACTACCGTGTTTGTAGAGCTGAGATGTCTATACGCCACTTCGCCGAGAGTCGGACGTTGACAGAATACCCCCGTGGGGCGCGTCGCTGGACTC
>DASXMJ010000046.1 GCA_036495685.1 Candidatus Binataceae bacterium
TTTTTGACTGGCTCGATGGCAGCCATCCGCGGCGGGTAATCGCGATCACATGGAAGAAATTGGTAAACTGAAATGCAAAATAATCGAATACGTGCGCGTTGTCGCCGGAACCGCTCAACAACAGCATCACCAGGCCTGAGCAGCCCCAATCTAGTAGCTCCAGTTTTACGCCGGGCGCGACTCTAACAAATTTTTCCGCTTTATATGTGACGGTATCGTAGGGCGGAGTATTGATACAGCTCGGTGGTTTATAGTCCGGTATTGCTTGGGTCACGCTGCTCATACAAAGTGTGAGCAAAAGGATCATGGTAGGAGTCACTTTACCAAGTGTTCCCATAGTCTTTGATTGCCTCATCTCATTTATTAGGTCGTAGCCTTCGTCTGGATACAGCACGTACGTTGCGTTGCCGCTGTTCTTTTGGATTGCGGCCGCAATCTGCTCGGACTCGGGCTGCTGGGCGCGCGCGTAGGTTGCTCTTTGCCCATTCAGGATCGAAATCCAGATCTTGTCTGCCGCAAATAAGGCTGATGCATTGATTGACAATTCCCTGTCAGCCTGACACCTTGTACGATTTTTTGCCGAACCACTTCATCGAGAATACATTTCGCGTCGTGGTTTACCGGCATCCGATCCGCGGACCTACGTCAAGCTCCTGCAAGGGCTGGCCCTCCCGCCGAAATGGCACGGCAAAGCAGCTGCCAACATGGGGGCGAAGGCGATCATCTTGGACTCGGGCCACCGTAGTGGTCGGCAGGCGTCTTACTGACTCAGTCGCTTCAACTGATGTCATCGCTATTCGCCCTGCGGATAGTTTCACGTGTAGCAGCTGATGCTGATTTCAGAGGCAGACTAAGCGAGTAGGAAAACGCTCCTCGCAGAGCATCGAGCTAGTGCCACACGTCGCGCAGTGACATAGCGGAGAAACAGGCATCACTAGGAATCGGAGTCGAACGAACGTTTCGGTGATTTGAGAATCGTGACCTCATGAAACTTAGATACCGTGATCGTGATAAAGCCTTTTCATACCTAAGGTTCAGCGCCGAGTGTAGCCGCCCGCGGTGAAGAGGACCCCAATTTAAGGCTGGAAGTCAAACCAGAGTCGATGGTGAAGCAAGGAGGTGGATGCTCGCATCACGTTCCTCCTCAGCCGTGAAGCTCGGAAGTTCTTCATCCATAGGCTCACGGACCTCGCTACATCTCGTTCGTGGCCTCTACCGCGGGATATCTCCAACGAGGGTTGTCCTATGCATCACTCGGGGCGCCTCGCCGTAGTCGTGAACCGCATAATGTAAACGTACAGCCGTTGTCCCACATCACGGCATCGCACGGCGCCCACTGATGTCGATAAGTAAAATCCGGCCGGCAGCCCTGCTCGAACGAAAATTCCAAAAACCCCCGACTCTGTGCCTCGGTCAGCCCATCGATGCAATAGGCATAGAGTCGGTTCACATAGAGCCCTTTGCGTCCTGTTTCCGGATGAGTCCGCACTATCGGATGGCTTTGCGGAGGAGCCGTATTCTCAATCCCGGAGTAGGCGGCCAGCTTTGCTCCTCCGTGCCATGCTCGTAAATATTGGAGAAGACGCTTCATGCCGTCGGATAACGTTTCGTACGCCAGGTACTGGTTGGCAAACATGGTGTCGCCACCCGCTTCGGGCAAAACTTGCGCCGCCAGAATTGCATGCGCCGGGGGCGCAGGCATAAAAGAAAGGTCGGAGTGCCATTGCTCGGTGGTGAAGGCGTAGGCTTTGCCGCGGTTGATGCTCTCAGCCACGTCCGGATGATTGGGCATCTCGAGTTGCTTCAGATAAGGCGCGTGGAGCACTTCGCCCCAACGACGGGTGAAGATTGTTTGCGCCGCCGGATCAAGAAACTGCCCTCGGAACACCAACATGCAGTGATCGAGGAACGCCTGGTGAATCGTGGCAAAAGTGCCGTCGTCAAGAGGACGCTGAGATCGACCCCTTTTACCTCAGCTCCGATCGCACCAGTCAGACGTTTGACCGTAATCTGCGTCTGCATAGCTCGCCCTCCCTTTGTACCTTAGGGGTCGGACCCGCTCGCTGGTTAGACGGACCCGAACGAAAGGCTTGGAATCAAATCGGAAAGTTATCATGGTGAATTGTTCAGCTCGTCGAGCAGCACCTTGGCGTCCTTCAGGTCGGCGGTGTCGAATCATATGCACGCGCTCGCGGTGCGGGATTCGGATTTATCGCCAAGTACTCGGGGAATATGTGACTTGGCACCGTAGTCCACTGGGACGAGTTCGTAGTGCAATCCGTTTTTCCGAGCGACGTGCGGGATCATCAGATCGTGGTTGCGGACTATGCCCTCCCTTGTTCGCTGGGAGACCACGCGTGAGTCACTACCCGGCTCGCACGGTCCCGCAGGCCGCAGCGCGCGCCCCAGCCGCGATTGCCGTCCAGAAACTATGAACGGATCCGACCAATTATGACGGCATCGAGCCCAGATAGTCGCGCTTGCCGATGTTTACGCCGACGTGGCGAAGGATGTCGTACGCAGTCGTCGTATGGAAGCCTACTTGCGGCATTGCGAGGTGATACAGATAGCTCTGCGCCTTCATCGTGCGCTGCTGGCCGCCCATCGGAACCGTGACGTCCAAATCGTCTTTGCCGTCCAGCTGGTTGGGCCGCAGCCCCTTCAGAAAATCGACCGTCTTGTCGATGCGCGATTGTATCTCGGCCCAGCTGTTGTCCTGGTCCGGCAGGCTCGGCAGAGCGACCCCGGCGACGCGCCCGGCGCCGAGGGCGTGATTGCAGACCTGGCGCACCTGGCGCTCCAGCGTGAACATGTCGGGATAGAGCCGCAGATTGAGTATCGTGGCAGTGTCCCATTTGTGCGCCGTGGCGTGTTCTTCGGCTTTCTGCAGTATGGTCTTGAGGCCGCCGAGCAGCTGGAGGCAAACCGGCACAAAGCCGGAATATAGCGATATGGCCATCGGAGCTTCTCCCTCCTGCGGAGTTTATGACCCTCAACGGAGAATGATAGTTGCAGTTTCAGTGTCAGCCAGGGCGATCGCGTGAAAAGCCCAGCTACGAATGAAGAAGTTCACATTCTTTTACCTTGGAACTCCACTTTCCATGGAGGACAAACTGGACATCGCGCATACATAGAGTGGCATCTGGGTTCGCCAACCTCCAGAACTGTACCCAGGAAGTCTGTCGTCCAAGAACCATCCAGATCGTTGGTTAAGAAGCCTACATTCTCAAGGATAAGCGATGTTAGGGCTTCTTGAAGAACCCCGCAACTTGAAAGTCGAGGGTGCGGGCGATCTTCTGGATCCTAGCTAAGAAAGGTCGGCGGTTGCCCGAAGGATCTGCGAAAGGTGATGTTGACCCAAAAATTCCTGGAGGACGTTCTAGCTCTGAGAACCTTCGCTGTTCGAATCGGTCCCACGAGTCGCGAGTCTGGATCCAACTTCTAAAAAAAGCTCCCCTGCACCGGGATGGTTCTATCAGGCACGAGCAGCTCGGGCCCATCGTTGTTCAGGTTATTCACGAGTGCTGAGGCTCCACTCAGGACGAGGACGGGCTGTTGCGTGAAAGTCAAAAATTCTTTAAACAGCCAGGATTAAATCCTGTCCGCAAGGTAGCCGCGCCCTCTACGTATCGATGCAGTTGAAGCAGCTGCGCTACTCGACTACAAGTCGCAAATTCCGGCCGAAAAAACAGCCCTGCTCCGGTGAGCCGCATCGTGAGGGCGGCGGAAACGAAGGAGGGGTGGTATTTTACAGTGTACGAGCAGGCGCGTTCGAGGTGCTCGACGATAAGCTCAAGGTTGTCGGAACGTTGAACATGGCGGACTTTGAAGGCGCTGGAAGACCAGAAAAAATTCCGAAGCCGACAGGCTTGAGGCTGGACAGGCGCGGTTAGACCACTAACAATCGCGATAATGACGGTTGAACGCGACTAGCGGCTCTGCCGTAGAGACGAAGCGAATCCCGCCGTACGCGCATCGACCTGAGAATCTTTCTGCCATGGCAGGCGCACCTCCTCGGAGGCTACGAATCCGCGGTTTGTGATTTCAGAGGGTCGGTCTGGCGGTCAGAAATCGGGGATACCTTAGCCCCGAAGTCTTCGACCATTCGTCGTCGCAAAGTTGCGCTCCGATCGGTGGAGCTTTGCCGGGAATGGAACTGGCCTGCGTCGCGCGGAGCGCTGTATCAGGCTTGGCCTCGAATTGGGGCTGGTGTTTGAAGGAGGTTCAGGTGAATTGCGCAACTCCTCGAGCAGGGCCCTGGCGTCCTTTAGCTCGGCGGTGGCGAAGCCCTCGGTGAACAAGTGGAAGATCGCGCGGAGCTTTTACGAACGCCTCACGGCCTTGACGAACCCAATTGCCACGCGATCTGCAGCGCGATCGGTGGTGCGACCACTCCGAGATTGCTGCGCACTGGCGGCCATTATCCTGGGCAGAAACCGATCGTTGGGCGTTTCGCTGCCGGCGTTGTCATCGGGAGTTTGTGGTAGCGCTCTCAGCTCCTCCGTCGAACCGGGTGTTGGTAGCGATGGGATTTTCAGAAATGACAAGCCTAAGGGTCTCGAAAATTCGTGAGCCGAAGAACCTTAGAGAACACAGACCGTTCGCTAAAGCCATCGACAGGCGATGCTGAGTCTGGTCCAGAGACTGATCAAACGCGCCGGAACTGCGATCCGGTGTAGCCGTTAACCGCGTTGCGATAATCTTGCGTCGCTGAACAATGGAATCAAAACCTTCTTTGGCCAACCCGAACGAAAGCGGAGCCATCGAGCCGAGGGCTCATCAGCAGCCCCACAAGTGGCTGGTGGCCGCCTCTGTATTACTCGGAGCGATCCTCACCCTTCTGGACGGATCCATCGTAAATGTCGCGCTACCCTATATGCAGCGTAGCTTCGGCGTCGGTGTCGATCGGATCACTTGGGTGGTCACCAGCTACCTGGCCGCGGTCAGCGTTATGATTCCGATGAGCGGTTGGATCGCGGTGCGGATGGGTCGACGGCGCTACCTGCTGATTTCGGTCGGGATGTTCGTGGCGGCCTCCGCACTCTGCGGTCTCGCGCGGAGCATCGGACAAATAATCGTGTTCCGGGTGATGCAAGGCTTCGCCGGCGCCGCGATGATGCCACTTTCACAGGCGATTATGCTCGAGACATTTCCCGTCGAGGAGCATACGCTCGCGATGACGACCTTCGGCATCGGAATGATGGCCGCGCCTGTCATCGGCCCGACTCTTGGTGGGTGGATAACCGAGACCTTCAGTTGGCGCTGGAATTTCTACGTTAACGTTCCGATCGGTTCGCTCGCGGCGATAATGGTGTACGCATATGTACACGACCCACTCTATCTGCGCGCCCAACGCCGGGGCGCTAGGGTGGACTACCTTGGGATCATTCTGATTACGGTCGCCCTCGCGGCCTTCCAGATCGTGCTCGGTCGCGGGGGTCACGATGGTTGGTTCGCGGCGCCATGGGTCAGATACACCGCTATGGTGTCGGTGATATCGGCGCTAGCCCTGGTTATTCATGAGCTGCACTACCCGGAGCCCATCGTCGATCTGCGCCTGTTCGGCATTATGGAATTTTCGGTCGGAGTGGCGTTGCTATCGCTACAGGGTCTGGCCCTTTGGACCATCAACCTCTTGAATCCTTTGTTCCTGGAAAATGTCTTGCATTACGATGCCTGGAGCGCGGGCCTCGCAGTCGCACCGCGGGGACTCGGAGTGGTTATCGCACTGCTGGCGGTTGGCCAACTATCGCGCCGCTACTACGATATGCGACCCATCGTCTGCGTTGGATTTCTCATCGGCGCGTACCAAGCATATCGGATGTCACAGTGGACCTTAAACACGCACGAAAGCGAGGTGCTGATGCCGATCTTTCTATTCGGGGTCGGTCTCGGTGCGGTTTTCCCGATCGTCACGGCCCTTGCCGTCGGGCAGATAAACCGCGAGCGAATTGGTTTCGCATCGAGCCTGTTCTCGATGATGGTCAACACGGGTGCTGCGGCCGGAATAGGCATTGCGACCAACCTGCTTACAGCCAGTCATCGACGCCACGAGGCACAGATCCTGGCACTGGTATCGTCGTCGGCGCTGTACACGAACGTCCTGAAGTCGCAAGCATGGTTGCTCGCGTACAACGATGTGTATCGAAAGACCGCAATTTTGCTGTTACTCCTATGTCCGTGGGCGTTCTTTCTCAGGCGAGCACCGGCAAATACTGACACGACTCTTGGGGTCGAATGAGGGGGCAGTTGAAGCGCGTCCTTCTGCCAGCAACTATGCTCGATTGCGCCGTTACGGTACATCTCGGTTGGTCTTCGCGATGAGTTTCTCAATACTGACTCTCACGATCGTGAACATCAGTCGCTTAGCTGTGTCAGCATGAGGCCGCAAATTTTTCGGCCAAGTTGCGCGACCGCGCAAGAAGTTCTATGAGGGTTCGCACCGCGCACAGGCGAGCGGTCGCCGCTTACGATGCCTTCAGTCCATCTCCCGAGCAAAGGCCAGACCGTGAGCGCTGAGCAGGAAGTCGATAGGTTGATCGTGGACATAGTCAACTCGCGATTGCGCCCGACTTTGGGAAATGATGGCTTCCACGGTGTCGAGGTAGTGCCGCGGTTGCGCGGCGGATAAGGCGCTCGACAACATGGTCGCGACACGTGCCTCTAAAGCTGGATTCCGAGTTCTTTGTTCAGGTAGCAGAGAGTGGCGGCTTCGAATGCTTCAGGCCACGGAACTGAGAGTTTTTCGGCCAGTTTTTTTGCTCGCGGTAGGAAAACGCGAGCGCACTTCACGCTGGCTTCGATCACTGATTGGCGGTTCGCGTCCACGCCGGCATTTTTTCAAGAATATCCATTTGCTAACGGGTAAGAGGCGCTTCAGGTGGAGCGCCCCAGCGCCGCGAATTCCATTTTCCTCGAGGAACAGTTGAATAAGAGACGACCGGAGCAGACCAGCTCCGGTGACGGCGACGACGTATTCTTCTCTGCCTATCGCCACGGGGGCAAGCCCAAACACACGTATAAATTCGTTGACGATCGCCATGAGCTTGCTTGAACCGCCTTCCATGAGATCTTCAGCGGGAAGCGTAGCGTAGAGATTGGACTCGTCGAGGAGAACCTTGAGCGACTTTTGGCTACGGATTCTGAGTTGATCTGGATCAAGGACCAGCAGGTCGCAGCGGAGCCAGTCCGAAGTGATTGCGTTCAGGAGAGGAGCTGCCGGGAAGGGACGTTGCCAGAAAACTACCTCGTTGATGCTGCCGAGGATATCAGGCCATGAGCGGAGGAACTCTTCCTGCTTTCGGTGGTCAGTGATGAGAAGAAGATCGACGTCACTGTACTGGTCGGCGGTCCCACAGCCGAAGCTACCTGAGAGAAACAAGGCTCGCACACGTTGGTCGTTCTGGAGCTTGCGCTTAATGCGTTCGATAAGTGCAGTTTGGTCCATAGGCTTAGCAGACTAAAACAAGATCACGGTCTTAGCCGAGAGGATTTAGTTCCTTAGGATTCAGCCAGTCATCTGCAGTTGCTGAGACCGAATATAATCCGGGAAGTGGCATTTGACCCGCAAATGGCCGACAATCTAGCGCGAGGTGTCCCGCTAGAAGCGGCGCGACGGGTGTCCGTTGTTTCCTGTAATAGTAAATATGCAAGGGATTTATCCTACAATAGAGATTCAGCGAAATCCGGTAGCGCCGCATAGACAAGCCGCGATGATTTCTCGGGTCGCGGAAAGGTTTTGAATCATGGCCGAAACGAATCACCAGACCGACGTCGAGAAAGTGGGAAAATTCGCGCAGGAGGTCTTTGGCCATCTTGCGGGAGCGCTGGTTTCGGGCATGATCCACCTCGGCGAACGCATGGGTCTCTACCGAGCGCTGAAGGACGCCGGTCCTCTCACCAGCGAAGAATTGGCACGCAAGACCGGCCTCAATGAACGCTGGGTTCGCGAGTGGCTCTACCAGCAGGCGACCGCTAAAATAATAGACTATAAGGGTGAGTCACGTTTCGAACTCAGCCCCGAGGGCGCCCTCGTGCTGGCGGACGAAAACAGTCCTTTTTTTCTCGCTGGCGGTTTTTGCGCACTCCCGCAGCAGATGGCGCTGTTGAACCAGCTCCCGCGCTCATTCCAAAGCGGACTCGGCCTATCTTATGACCAGTTCGGTTCAGAAGTGAATGTCGGCGTCGAGCGACTGCTCGCTCCCTGGTTTCGGACGCAGCTTGTACCCAGCGCCCTGCCAAGGCTCGACGGCGTCGTCGCCAAGCTGCAGGCAGGCGCCAAGGTTGCGGATGTCGGATGCGGCGCTGGCATTGCGATCATCGAGATGGCGAAGGCTTACCCGCGGTCGCAGTTTCACGGTTACGATATCGCAAAGCTGCCCCTCCAGCGTGCTGCCGAAAACGCACGGAAGGCCGGGGTGGAGAACGTGCATCTGCACGACGCAGGCGTCGATCCTCTTCCAGGCGATGCTAGTTGCGATTTCATCACTACCTTCGATTGCCTCCACGACATGACGAGGCCCGACCTTGTGATGCTGGCCATTCGCAAAGCCATCAAATCGGACGGAACGTGGCTGATCGCCGACGTTCACGGGATGCCGACTTTCGAGGAAAACCTGAAGCAAAATCCCCTAGCGCCGCTCATGTACGGCTTTTCAGTGATTTGCTGTATGTCGTCCGCGCTTTCCGAGCCCGGCGGCCTCGGGTTGGGCACCCTCGGATTTCCCGAGCCAGTCGCCCGCAGGATGACGGCGGAGGCCGGGTTCACGCGCTTCGTAACCAAAGATTTTGAGAACCCGATCAACGCCTACTATGAAGTCCGGCCCTAGCGGAGCGACCGCCCTCGGGGCACGTCCCCAAATCTCAAGCGCCTTGAGGTCAACTCTCCTTAGAACAAGTCCAAAGGCTCCGGCCACTCCTACCGCCACGAAGCAAAGGGAATTCTTATTCGACCCCGAAACGACGGAGCTCGGCGCGAACACCTCGAGAATCACTGCCGCCGCAAGGGGCAGCATCTGCAGTCAGGTCGGGGTAAAGCGATGTCCCTTCTGTTGAGGAGGAGTAGCCGAGGGAACACTCTTGTCGTTTTAGAGGGAACACCCTCGTCTTTTTAGATCGTCGATTAGATAGGCAAGGTTACGCGAAGCCCCAGGGATTCGACAATTCGCTAGCCGTTTTGTAGGTTGCGAAATAGTTACTCGAGGAGGTCCGATTGATAGCATCGTCGCAAGGGATGCTCGAAGGTTACCGTGTCCTGGATTTCACCCAGATGGTTGCCGGTCCCACCTGCACGAGGATTTTGGCCGAGATGGGAGCCGAGGTCATCAAGCTCGAACTGGCACCAGACGGTGACCGCGTCAGGGCTGGCGGTCTTAAACCGCTCACTGCGGAGTTCAAAAATTCGACCACCAGCACCTATTACCTGCAGCACAACCATAGCAAGCTGAGCTTCGCCATCGATCTCAAACAACCTGAAGCACGCTCGTTGGTGATGTCGATGCTGCCCAAGATCGATGTGGTCGTGGAAAATTTCGCTCCAGGTGTGATCAAACGCCTTGGTTTCGCTTACGAAGACGTCAGGAAGACTAATCCAAAGATCATCATGGCGTCGATCTCGATGGCGGGACAGACCGGATCGCTCTCCTATAAGGCCGGTTACGATTATATCGGTCAGGCTTACGCTGGTGTCACCGACGGGATCGGCGAACGCGATATGGCGCCTTCGTTGGTAACGATGGCGATCGGCGACGTCTCGACCGGCGTTGCCGCAGCGATGGCTGTGGGCTTCGCCTTGCTCCATCGCGAACGAACCGGCGAGGGACAGTATCTGGACGCTTCGCTGATCGACACCTACTACCACATGCATGAGACCAGCCCGCCGATGGTGGCACTGCGTGGTCATAAATACCGGAAGACGCGCAATGGCTCGCAGCATCCCGACGGCGGTCCGACCGGCGTCTATCACTTTAAGGATGATCAATACATCGTGCTGACGATTCCGACGGGGCACCAGTGGCGAGCCTTCACCCGCGCGGTGGGGATGCCACAACTGGCAGATGATCCGCGCTTCAAGAGCGCGCGCGGCCGTCGTGATAATGGCATAGAGCTGAAGGTCATTATCGAGGATTGGCTGAAGACCTTTACCACTCGCGACGACGCGCTGGCGTCACTAGACAAGGAACGGGTACCGTGCGCCCCAGTCTTGACGGTCAACGAGGCGACCTGCCATCCGCATCTGAACGAGCGCAAAACGGTTCGCTGGGTGAATGACCCGTTGCTTGGCAGAGTGGCGGTGCCGGGCGTACCGGTGAAGTTCTCGTCGTGGCCCGATCGGACCGAACTGCGGACCGCCCGGCTAGGCGAAGACAATGAACGAGTGCTCCGAGAACTGCTTGGCATGCCCGACGATCAGATTCGGCAACTGCACGCTAGGGGCATTTTAGTCCGCGATCCGACGCTTGCCGAGCACCCACGCCGCTAGACATCGGTGTAGCGGCACGCCACTTGACCGGAATCAGAGGCGGTCTTTAGCGTCATCCTACTAGTCATGACTCATAGTCCACTTGCCCGAAATGAGTCGCGTTCCACGAGTGGTAGGTGCAGAGCGCAGCTGTTTCAAGTGCATACGTTGCCCGGGACGCTTGCCGTACGACCGCTATTTTTGTATAGACTTACCAGACAATCGGAGAGCCGGACGATGAACCGCTTCGCCGCGTTCGGGTTCGGGTTTCTCCTGACCTTTATGTCTGGCCTCGCAGCGCCATCCCTCAAGGCCGGCACTGCCACCGTCCATCCGTAGCTCGGCGGGTCGTTTCGAGCGTAACGCCGGGCGGGTGCGAGGTCCAACCGAAAAGTGGCGCAGAAGCGGCGCAGCCCGCTCTGTCAGTGGCCTAGCTGGTCAGCATTCGCCGGATTTGCTCTTTGGTGCCGCGGTCGAGCTGGAAGATCTTCTCCGGCAGACGCAACGCGAGTTCGATCCAGTTGCGGTCGCCCGCCGCCGCCTCACGAAGTTTCGTGAGTCCTGCATCGACCCGTCTCGCCCGAAACAGGGCGATCGCATGCCAGAACCGCATTTCGGGATTTTCGCCGATCAGCTCGGCGGCGCGCTCGTATTCGCGGCTCCCGTTCTCGACATCGCCGAGCGCGAACGCACGGTCGGCGCGATTGCTCGCATCGTAGCCGGCCGCCACTTGTAGGAGCCGTCTCAGCTCGTCGAGCGGCCGCGGCGAGTCGTCTATCCGGAAGTCGAAATTTCCGCCGCGAGGGCGCTCAGGACTCGGCGGCCCGACTAGCAGCAGTCCCGCGGACTGCATCCCGCGGATGTCACCGCCCTCCGCTTCAGCCGCGAACAACGCGGCGAGCATACGCTCGGCAAGGTGGCCGGTGGTGGCGCGAAACGCCTTCGCCATCGCCGGCCATACGCTCGCGCGCAGCATCATGTTCGCCTGCACCGAAAATTGATCGCCTAATTCGTGACCGGCTTCGGGAATCGTGTCAGCGCCGGTGTGCGCTGCGACCCGTCCCTGCGCGTCGACCATCGCGACCTGACGAATGCCTCCGTGTGGATCGGCAACCACCAATCCGCGAAGTGCATCGGCGGGCGACCTACCCGACCGCATCAGCGCGAGCCCGAGCGATCCGTAGCTCGGGTCCCCCGAGGCCTGGCTCGCCACGACTCCGACTCCCGGCTCTCCCGAGAGCACCGCGCCGGAGCGGAAGTAGTGCGACTGCACCGCACCACCCATTTCGCCGGTCACCGGATCTCGCGCAAGGATCGAATAGGTGTGGACCAGCCGCTCGAGTTCCATAACCGCCTCCAAGGTTCGGAGAATGGCTGCGTGAATCGAAAGGCTCAATGGCGCACGGCAGGAGCGGGCCGATGTTCTACATGGGCCTCAATGGCGAACTCACTGAGAGAAGTGGGTGCGCCCGCCGCTCGCGCGATGGCGTGCCTGGCTACTTGATTATTCGGCCAGGCGCCGGATTACAGCCATGTCTACCGGTTTTTTCGGATCGTAGTGGCGAAGTTCCTCTTCCGGCACGCCCGCGTGGTACTTGCGTGCGATATCGTCCGGGTCCAGCGGCCCGCCGATCACATTCTCGCCGAGCCTGTTCTGCATCCACGAATGCCATTCCGCCTTCGGTACACTGTCGATCGACAGCTCGACGCCGTTGTCATCGGGATCGCGATAGTAGAGCGACATCGTGATGCCATGGTGGATGCATACGCGCGGCGTGATCCCCCCTTCCTTCAACCGCTCGTAATTCGTAATCCAGTCGCCCAGCGTCTCGTAGAAGAACGCCAGATGGTCGAGCCCTGTTGTGCGCTTGGGTTTATCGATGAGCCCGGGAAACGCCGCGAGCGCGATTCGATGATGCTCGTCGTCATATGTCATGAACGCGATGAATTCGTTCTGGTACATCACCTTCGCACCGAGCACCGTGCCGTACCATTCGACCATCTCCTTCAGGCGCGTGGTTCGGAGCACTGCGTGCGAAAGTCGCGCGGGACTCTTTATCGTGCGTTTTTCTGTCCCGTTAGGATTAGCGCTCATGGTCGACTCTCCTTGGTTGGCGATCAGTCGATCAGCCGACTGATTTCAGACTCCTATCATATAGCCATCAACATACAACCGCTTCCGCGAGGCGCTCGCATTCGGAAACGGTGAGCCTCCGGTTCATGGGCCCGAGATACCGCGCCTGGTAGTCGGCGCTCCCGACATCGGCCTTCAGCGCGAGGTGAAATGGCGCTAGGTACTCGCCGATAGTTTGCGGATCGAGGCCGAAGATCCAGGGCGCGCCCTGTTTCGCGACTTCCGTCATGAGCCGCTGCGCGCCGGGAATATCCGAACTGCCGTCGATTACGCCCTTCACCACGTAGGTAAACGCGATCTTGCTGCCGGGGGCCGATTTGCCGGCGAAGGAGAGCGTCTTTCGCACCGCATCCTCCGAGATGTACTGCGTAACTCCTTCCCAGATGAAGACCGCGCGCTTCGATGAATCGAATGAAGTGCGCGCGAAGACGCTTTCCAGCGAGTCGGTGTTGAAGTCTGTCGGGACGAACGTGACGTTCGGCGGCAGGCCGCCGAGATACCGCGCGAGCTTCGCCTTCTTGTCGTTCTGGACCTTCGGCAGATCGACTTCGAAGACGCGCAGCTTGTCGATTCGAGGGAGACGATAGGCACGGGTGTCGAGCCCGGCGCCGAGAATCACGAATTGATCGATTCCGTCAGATATCGCGGCCGCGATCACGTCGTCGCCGTAACGCACGCGGCAGATAAGAGCGCCGTATGTTCCTTCGGCGATCCCTTCGGTTTTGCTAAGGAAAAAATTCCGCACACTGGAGAAGCGCATGGCGGCTTTGATCGGCCCCGCTATAATCGCCTCGATCACCGAATCGTTGAAGAGGCGCGCCGCCGGCGGTTGATATTGTTCGACCAGGCGGCAAATTGCCGCGCCGATCGCTGTGCCGCCCGCGCCTCGATTCGCCATAGGCCCGCTCCAATCTCGCAATATCAGATTGCAAATGGCGATGCCTCTGCGACACGTCTGAAGACGATCTGCGAAAGCACATCCGCATGGACCGATCGCGGCAAACCGCAGGCGGAAAGTACGATTCCATACTGCAAAATTCTATTCGGCGATTCTGGCCGGCAGGACGATCGCGATTATCGGCTACGGAAACCAGGGACCTTCCCAGGCGATCAACTACGCTGCGCCGCCCCATCATGTGTGATGGACAACGTCGAGGACGACCGTTTTCACCAGGCAAAGAGCAACGGCTTCGAGACATTCAAGTTAGATTGCTACGGCGAGAGAACGCGCTGACATCTTCATCCGACCTGAATGGCCCCTTTCGCTCAGCCTGATCGATGACATCAGCGTCGAACGATCGAACGTGTGCGCGAGGCGGGCTTCGAGCCCACGGTCCAGTCGAGACTTCGTCCCAAAATTACCAAGTCTGGCTGAATCACGAACGCGTCCTTTCTCATCGCTTTCTTTGCACTTTCGCCGCACGCCAGCTCGCCTCGCGGTTTGGCGGAGATCAAGGAATTGCGGTTGGGGCACGTGGGACGGCTGGCAGGCTTCGCCAAGTTGAAGAAGGAATGACAACCGGCAAACGGATTTCAGCCCTTCGTCAGGCTGCGACGATGCGAGGGCCGTGTTTACTCAGCGGCCGACGAGGTTCTTCGCGAGGTGGAGGCGCTGAAGCGAGAAGACCGCTGGCGGTGCGGGCTGCGAGGCATGGCGCGGCCTCGGAAGAGCAACACCCCTGTTCGGTCAAGTCACTCCGTTCCGCGCAGGTTCACGCTGCGGGCGATCTTCACAGCTCGGATATGGCCTGGGCGTTACACGGCGCGGCTCGCGGGCTCTCTTGCGAGCGAATCGAGCACGAATCCTGAATAGTCGCGATCTCTCGAAAAGGGATCCGCCGCTGTGCCGATTGGCGTACGCGATGTGGACTGCCAGCAAGGCGATCGCTCTTTCCGCGCGATAAAAGTACCTTCGCGCCGAGCGCTTGGCCTCGAGGTAAAGTTACAAAAATCGCACCGTTGGTCGTTTCGGGTGTCCTTCACGAGATCGAGGATACCGGCAGTTCGAATCCACTTCGCTATGCCACCGAATCCTTTTCTCTACGAACCCTCCCCGCTGCTCGAAATCCGCGCGTATTAGCCCGCTTTGCGAAAGGCACCTAAGAGCCGAGAACGCTCCGAATCGTTGAGTTCGCCGATTCGAGCCAGGTTTTATGCTTTTCTCTTACGCTCCCATTCCCCAGTTAATTCCAGACCGCGAGCGCGATGATTTTATTCCCCGCGCCTTTGCGGGCTAAATCGAAGGGAATTTTCTCTCGTGAGCCGAGTCTTGCTCCTTGAATGCACTCAATCAGCGCAAGGTGACCCGAATGAAAACCAAACTTGATCGTCGATCGTTCCTGCGCGTGTCAGGGACAGCTCTCAGCATCGGAGCGCTATACAGCGTCTTTCCCAGTCTCACAAAGACTGCTCGGGCGCAGGGGATGATGCGCACGCTCGCCGAGCTCAACGGCGAGCCGCCGGCGCCGTTCTCGTTCATGCAACTGAGCGATACGCACGTCGGATTCAACGGGCCGCCCGACCCGCTCGGCACCAAGGCGTTCGAAAGCGCGGTCGCAACCATCAACCGACTGAGGAATCGCCCCGAACTTGTGATCGTCACGGGTGACCTGACTCACGACGCCGACTCGTCGGACGAGCACGCCAAACGGTTCAAGCTGTTCAAGGAGATCTCGAGCAGGATCGGCGGCGCGCAAATCAAGGTCGTACCCGGAGAGAATGATGCCGCGCTCGACGGCGGCGACATGTTCCGGCAATTCATGGGTCCGACCCATTATTCATTCGATCATCGCGGTGTGCACTTCATTGCGCTGGACAACGTCTCCGCCGGACGGCCCGCGGTCGGCGCCGAGCAGCTGGCGTGGATGAAAACCGACCTGGCGCGCTTTCCAAAAACCGCGCCGATCGTGGTGTTCACTCATCGCCCGCTGTTCGACCTCAAGCCCGAGTGGGAATGGTTCACCAGCGATGGCGCCGATGTGATGAACGCGCTCGCGCCCTACGAAAACGTGACCATACTCTATGGCCACATTCATCGCGAGAATTTCCATCAAGTCGGCAACACGAAGATGTATGCGGCGCGGTCGCTGATATTCGCATTCCCCGATCCGGCGACGACGCCCGTAAAGAAGCCCGAGCCCTTCGACAATGCGGCGCCCTTCAAGAACCTCGGGATCCGGCGCGTCAACGGCAACGCCGACGGCAGCGATTTACAGATCGAGGAAGTCGAGCTCGCGACCGCCGAGTTCGCGGGCACGGTTGGAATGGATCAGATGCTCAAGCATGGAAACAACGACACAAAGGACGAATAAGCAAGTGAAAACCACGACTATCAACAAAATCGTAAGTACGATCCTTCTCGCTGGAGTATGCGAAATAGGGCTGGTCGGCGTGCCGGCCATGATCGATGTGACGCGCGCGAACGACAGTCCGAAGGTGATCGAAATCTCCGCAAAGAAATTCGAGTTCACGCCAAGCCAGATCACGCTCAAGAAGGGCGTGCCCGTGATCCTGCGGCTGCACAGCTCAGATCGGGTGCACGGCTTCATGTCGAAGCCGCTCAA
>DASXMJ010000047.1 GCA_036495685.1 Candidatus Binataceae bacterium
TGGGCCGACAACGCGGCCGAACTGTATGAAGAAGCGGTCGCGCGGCAATGGAGTTCCGCACGCGATATCCCGTGGTCGGAGCTGAAGCCCCTGCCCGACGATCTCGAGCGCGCCATGTGTCAGCTCTGCACCTTTCTCACCGAGGTCGAGTTCATCGCGGCTGACGCACCCACGCGCTGGATGAGTCAGATGAACCAGGACTTTTTCGAGGTAAAGATGTTCCTGGCCACGCAGGCGATGGACGAAGCGCGCCACATGGATGTGTTCCGCAAGCGCGCGCTCGCAAACGGAGGGGGCCTCGGAACCGCAAGCGTGCTGAGCGAGCTTTCGCTCAAACGGATCTTCGACGCACCCAGTTTCTCGGCACAGACTGGACGGCTGCACCTGCTGGGCGAGGGATTCGTGCTGACGATGTTCCGGCAGGGCGAGTTTATCGCTCCCAGCCGCGTCGACCAGGAAATCTTCCGCCGTTGCATGCAGGACGAATCACGTCACGTTGGCTACGGCACAATGCATTTGCGCGCTCAACTGAGGGCCAACCCCGACGTCGCCGAGGAAATTCACGAGCAGCTCGACGATGCAGAACGCATCTTGCTCGAAACCTTCAGCATCCCGGAATCGGTGGAGCCGATGGCGATCCTGATGGGTGGCGGCGTAAAGAATTTTGACAAAGGCATGGAGCTGCAAGGACAGCTGTGGCGACGAATCGTGCACGAATACCTGCAGCGTTGCGACTCGGCCGGACTCGATCGCCGTCCACGTTGCATACTGCCGACCGATTTCTCCAAGCTGGTCGATAGCCCGCAAGATGCCGTCGTTTCCTGAACCCGCCTGGTTTCTGGCCCTCGGCCGCCTGATGGAGGCCGAGGGCGCCCTCTTCCAGAGACTCGGCTTCGCCGAGACCCGCTTTGTCGTGCGGGTGATGCCCGATGAGGGGGAAAATGGCCGCGAGAACCTGGTGGGGGTGGTCATCGATGGGTACCGGCTCAGTGATGCGAAGTTAGTTGACCACCTCGAGTCGTTCGACGCCGATTTTGTCATCTGCGCACGACGCTCGGTCTGGAACCGCATGCTGCGGGAGATCGCGGAAACCGGGCGGCCTTCGCTGCGTCACACGCTGAGTTCGCTGGCGTTGATGGGTGAAGAGATGTGGCTGGAATCGAGCGATCAACTTCGCGAAGACAAGTTCTATCGCTACAACCAGACGCTGCAGGAACTCCTCAATCTCGCATCGCACCTACCGGCACAGTGAGCGAGGCTGCTGAATATCCGCCGCGTAATTCCTTCAGGCTCCCGAGACACCGACCAGCGGAAAAAGGTACTGGACGGTCTGAAGCAGCGAGCCGATCACGACCAGGATAGCTCCATACGCTCCCAGCCGGTAGTTGGGAAGCTCGTCTACCCAGGCTTCTATCGCGGGCGCGATAGACAGCAGAATGCCGCTCGCGAGGCCGGTGACCAATCCCACCTCAACCCCATAGACGAGCGCGTGGCTTTCTTGGCGGATTGCGCCGCTAAGTACCGCCGCCAGACCGATCGTTAGTGCCCGAGCCGCGCCGCGCTTCAGCACTGTGCGGTTTATCCGCGGACGTCCGGAGATGGTGGGCGGACCAATAATCAGATAGCTGGCAATCAGCGCAATCGCACAAAGTATTCCGAAACCGATTCCGAACGCTGCGTCTTTAGAGAGCCAGCCTGCCACCCCGAAGCTGGCAGCGCGTGGCAACGAGTACCCCAATGCCTCGCGAAAAGAATGCCTACCGCGGACGTTACGACGCTCGATCTCGACACTGAGGCTCGGACCGGAAACGAGCAATCCGGCCAATCCGAACCACATGCCCAGCGGCAGCCCGTAGACGACTGCGAAGAGTACGCCGTAACTGATGCTCTTGGTCACCGCGCGCAGCGGTCCTTTCTTTCCGCCCAGAAGATCGTAGGCCAAGTACAACCCACCGAGCGCATCCAGTATCACGCCGGTCAGACTCACAATGGGTATCAGATCGCGCCCCATGAAGTTGTGCCGCTCAGTTTCCGCTTCGAGTGGCCGGTCGCCAAATGCCGTGAAATCCGACTGGCACGCGGTGGTCGAGATGCGCACGCGCGATCGGTCCGCGCTCGAGCTCCTGGGCGTCGAATATGGCGAGGTGGCTCGTGTTGCGGTCTTCATCGAAGATGTTGGTGAGCAGATACCCTTCGCCCTCGCCCGCCCCTAGGTCTCCGGGCACGAACACCGGCTCCGCGACCGCACTGCGTGGCCCCGCGGCATAGATGCGCATCTGACGAGCCAGATGGTCGAAGCGGCCAACCCCGCGATGAAAGAGGTCCGCACTTCCGGGGCCGCCGAGGCAGGCAACGAATCCGTAGCGATACCTTTTGCCCATCCAGCGCTCGTCGACCCGCGGATACTCGCAACGTTCATCGCTTAGGATTTCCACGGAAAAATTTCCGGGCTTGGACCAATCGAATTCCCACCGCGTCAAGCGCTGGGTGGCACGGCGCGGATCGGTCGGCGCGCCGTCGGCCAGCGGGAACACCGCAACTTCCTGCTGGCAAACGTCCACCACGATACGGCCCCCTTCGTTGAAGGCGTTCATCGTGTGCCACGCCATGCTCGGCGGACCGCTGAACCAGCGAACCTCTTGAGCGTTCCCCCGTCGCGCAACCATCGCCACGTGGGTACCTCGCTCCGGCTCCCATGCAATTAACGGCCGACCTGCCATCGCGCGCCTGACCGACACCGTCACCGGACAAAACGCCACCATGATGAAATCCCGGGTCACCGCGAAATCATGGATCAGCGCCGCGAACGGTCCGGTGAGGCTCTGCGCACGAATCAGTTCACCCGCAGGTGAAGCGACATACAATTCGATGTCGTGGCTGATGCGTCCGGTAGGGAAATTTGCAAAGAACAGCATCTCGCCGGACTCGGGATCGATCTTCGGATGCGCTGTCATGTTGCGCGGCAATTTATTGTGAAAGGACCAGCGGCCGATCGTGTCGAGCGACGCCGGGTCCAATTCTATCGGCGCATGACCCTCTTCCAACGCCAGTAGCCTTCCCGCGTGCCAGACCAAATTGGTATTCGCGACGCCGTCGGTTCTCATGCCCGCTACGCTGGAATCGTTATCGCTCGGAAGTCCCGAGGTGCCGAACAGCGCGCGACCAGCCGCGTGCTCGATCCTCCATTGCTCGGTTCGCACCCACCGATTGCGGTACGCCACGCATCCGTCGCTGACGCGAAACGCGTGCACCATTCCGTCTCCATTCAGAGGGTTGTAAGTCCCGCGCGGTGGGAACTGCGGATTAGGTCCGATGCGGTAGAAGGTTCCGTTCAACTGCTGGGGAATCGTCCCTTCGACAACCAGGTGCGAGTAGTCGCATTCCATTCCGATCGACGCGAATCCGCGAGACATAAAAGCGCTGGTTAACAAACCGTTCTCCACGTATCGCTCCAACTCCGACGGGATTAGTTTAGGCTCACCCTTGCCTGTCTGCGTCGGAACAAGACTGTCAAGGTTCGCCGTCAGCGCTCGTTCAGTGACGCGACTAGATAAGGTCTGGGATGGTCGAACAGACGCCGAACCTAGCAACCACAATAGCCGCTCGCAATATGGCACTCGGGATCAGCAGCGGATTTTTTCTGAATTTTCTGGCCCAACACGCCCCGGCGAAAAAAAATTTTCCTGTCAATAGCCTGCGACCGCCTTCATCGGACCGACTAAGTGATAGGAGTCGAGCTCGGAGCGCGCTCCCGTCACGGAAATAGTTATCGACCATACGGGTTTTGATGGCTCGAGAGCTCTTGCGGAGCTAGTCGCACCGGTCCATTTGATTTTAAAGTTGTCGTTTCTTGTACCGGGGGTTGAGCTCGCGCGGCTTGACCAAACCACCGCGTTGCGCGTACCAGCTTGTCTGGCGCTTGTGCCGAATTGAGTCTGATGTCCACTTTTAGAATGTTCAGCGGCGTGCGGCCCGTAACTCGCGACAGCGCAATCCGCGATGCTCTGGCAGGATTCCAGCTCGCCGCGATGAATATTCCGCAGGCGCTCGGCTACACCAAGATCGCCGGTACCCCGGTTATCACCGGCCTCTACACGCTGTTGTTCCCCTTGGTGGCGTTTGCGGCATTCGGCTCCTCCCGATTTCTGGTGGTGGCTGCAGATTCCGCGACTGCGGCCATCCTCGCGGGCGGCCTCGGCGACCTGGCGCCGCTGGCCAGCCCCCGATACGTCGCGCTCGCTGGAACTGTCGCCTTGCTGACGGGCGGCTTTTTGCTGATCGCGCGATTGCTCAAACTGGGCTTCCTCGCCGATTTTCTCTCGCAGACTGTGCTGGTGGGATTTCTTACCGGGGTTGGCTTTCAGGTCGGCATCGCCGTGTTGGGCGAGCTGCTGGGGGTCGAAGTTCATTCGCAGCGGTCCATAGGTCAGCTGCTCGAGGTTGTCCGCGACCTCCCGCAGCTACGGATGATCACGCCCTTGATCTCGGCGGTGGTCGTCGCCGTTATCCTGGGACTGCGCGGGCTGGCCCCCAAAGCGCCGGGAGCGTTGATTGCCGTGGCCGGCGCGATCGCGGCCAGCATGTTCTGGGATTTTGCCGGCCACGGCGTCGCGGTCGTCGGTCCGGTGAGTGGTGGTTTGCCCCGCCTCGGGCTTCCCGCGATGACTTGGCATGACATTAACCAGCTGGTTCCGATCGCCGGTTCATGCGTCGTGATGATCGTCGCGCAGAGCGCGGCAACGGCGCGCTTCTATGCGACCCGCCATCATCAGCGGTTGGATGAAGATGCCGACCTGATCGGACTCTCGGCGGCAAACGCTGCGGCCGCTTTAAGCGGCACCTTCGTGGTCGATGGAAGCCCGACCCAGACCGCGATGGTTGAGGCCTCTGGCGGGCAGAGCCAACTCGCGCAGATTGCCACCGCGGCTGTGGTGGCTATCGTCCTGCTGTTCCTGACCAAGCCGCTGCAATACCTCCCGCGATGTGCGCTCGGCGCAATCGTGTTCGTTATCGCTGCCCGGCTTGTGGACTTGAGCGGCCTGCGCGACATCCAGCGCGAGAGCCCGGGTGAGTTCGCCCTCGCCTTGCTCACCGCCGCAATCGTGGTGCTGATCGGCGTCGAACAGGCGATCGTTCTCGCCATGGTGCTGTCCTTGTTCCGCGTCCTGAACCACAGTTATCACCCCCAGACCGGCGTGTTGGTGCAGGGCGAGCAGGGACTCTGGGAAACCAAGCCGGCCGTGGCGGAAGCTGTCACCGAGCCGGGTCTGGTTATTTATCGGTTTGGCGCAGCGCTTTTCTATGCCAACGCCGGCCTGTTTGCACACGAGGTTAGGATGTTGGCGCGAGGGTCGGCGGTGAGATGGCTCGTGGTCGATGCCGAGGCCATCACCAATGTCGATTACTCGGCCGCGCGGATGCTGCGCGAACTCAACCAGGACCTCAAGCAAATCAATGTCGAGTTTTCGTTTGCTCGCACCGCGACGTCGCTGCGGGCGGACTTGATCCGCCACCGCGTTATCGAGGTCATCGGCGAGGAACGAATATTCCCCCGTCTGCACAACGCCACCGCCGCCTTCAGAATGTCGCAGAGGAGCTGACGGAGCTGCTTGCCTGACGACCTGACACAATGAATGATGATGTTTGAGCAGCGGCTTAGGACCGCGCTCTTTGACCGATGCCGCCCGAAACTGAAACCGCGACGACCTCCCCGCACGTTCCGGCCATATCCCGCGACGAACTTCGCCAAGGGCTCAAGACTCGCGCACTCAAAGTGGTCGATGTGTTGCCGGCAGAGTCCTACGCGACCGGTCACATTCCGGGCTCGATTAGTATGCCCCTGCCGAGCGTCGCCAGCCATGCGCGCGAGCTGCTTCCCGATCTCAACGCCGACATCGCAGTCTACTGCGCCAAATTCACGTGACATCTGGCCGAGCAGGCGGTCGGCCTGCTGCATGAACTAGGCTATACCAAGGTGCGCGACTACCGCGGAGGCCTTGCCGATTGGGTCGAATCGGGCAGCGCCCTGGAGCGCGTGGCGGAAGCGACAACGACTGACGCGAGCGCGCTCCCAGCGGGACCGCGGTTGACCGCTTCGGTCGACGGGCTTGCGGGCGAGGGCCCGGCGCGAGTCCTGGAGCGGCAGCGGTGGAATGACTCCATCCCTGGACTCATCGATCGACTGTCAACCTTACAGCTTTTCCTGGTCTGGATTGGAACGGTTTTGCTGTGCGGGTTCGGCTACTGGGTGGGCGCCTTGGCAGGTGAGCACGGACTCATAGAAGGGAACCAGCCGCTCGGCATCGGCGTCCACGGTCTGGCCAGCTCACTATACTTCAGCTTCGTCACCGCGACCTCGGTCGGCTACGGCGATGTCCTCCCAGTCGGTTTCGCACGACTGATTGCAATCGTGGAAGCGGTAACTACGCTGCTCATCTTCGGGGCGGTAATCGCGAAGTTTGTCTCGCATCGACAAGATCGGTTGGTCGGCGAAATCCATCGCATCACTTTCGATGAACGTCTCGATCGAGTGCAAAGCAACCTGCACGTGGTCATCTCGGAGCTGCTGGAACTCACGACATTGTGCGAAACCCCTACGGTGCCGATGCGGCGCGTGGCTACTCGGCTGCATAGCGCCGTGTGGCTCTTCCTCAGCGAGTTGCGCACTACGCACGATCTCCTTTATCAGCCCCGGCTGATGGTGGAGGAAATCGTGCTGGCTTCGATTCTCGGCAACCTGGCCTCAGCCCTCGAGGTGCTCGCGGAACTCATGAGCTGCCTGCCGGCCGAGTTCACCCGCACCGATCACCTCGAGATAGCCCTGGGCTCCCTCACCCGTACCGCCGAGGACATCTGCGGCAACTGCGTACCGCACGAGTATACCCCAAGACTCATCTTCTGGATGGACCGCATCCAGGAAACCGCCAGACGAATCCACGTGGGCGCATCGAGTCCTTAGGGTTCGTGGGACACTAAGATTTCCTGCCCGCGCATCGCCCCGCGTCGATCGAGGCCATCGATTTTTGCGGCCTTGGTCCGTGACTTGGAACCTTATCCGCGCGCGGCGCGTCAGGGCCACCCTGATGGACGGCCGAGCGCGCCCGAGGTAACGGTCGCGCGTTTCCTCTCCCCGTCATTGACAGGCGGGCCGATGCGCCGACAAACTGTCCTACGGCATGTGCTCCTTCCGCTTTTTTGCAAGCGGAGCCATCGGCCACGGGTAGATCATCTTAAGGCGCCACAGAAACCCGATTGAACATCTGTTAGCTCTCTGAAAGCTTCATGAGCCGTTGGATTCCCCTGGGCGCCCTGGTGGTCGCCGCATTACTGCTGGTAACCGCGGTTCACGCGGACGACGCCCGCCAGCTGCTCGAGTCGCGCGACTCCCTTTACAACAATATCTATGTCTATCGGGAAGGGCCGTACGTCAGCATGACCTTCGGCTACAACCAGCACCTTTATGAAGAAAGCCTCTTCAACCCACTCGACGATCGCGAGCTTCCCGTCCCCTACACGCGCTTCATGACCGTGGGTCTCGCCTACCCCAAGAAGGTCAGCTCCATCCTCGAGATCGGATTCGGCGGAGGCCGCACCGCCTGGTACCTTCATCGTTTTCTGCCCGATACGGCGGTAACTTCAGTCGAGCTGGATCCGATGGTGATGCAGCTTGCGGACAAATACTTCGGCATCAAGCAGGAGCCCAACTTCAATGTCGTGGAACAGGATGGCCGGCTGTTCCTGACGTCTTCGCCGCGCCTCTATGATCTGATCCTGATCGATGCGTACCGCGGCCCGTTCGTGCCGTTTCAACTGCTCACCAAGCAGTTTTACCAGATCGTCAAGGAACACCTCAGCGGGGATGGCGTAGTGGTGCAGAATATCGAGCCGACCACCATGCTCTTCGATTCCGCGGTTAACACGCTCCATGGGGTCTTCGCGAACCTCGACTTTTATCCCGCGCAAGGCAATATCGTTGTCGTCGCTTACGATGGAAAACCACGGAGCCACGAGGAACTTCAGGCCATCGCCGCCGAGCGACAGGCCGCGCTTCATCTGCGTTACGATCTCACTCAAATGCTGGGCGCGCGCCGACCTTTGTCGACCGAGGGCAGCCTCGTCGATCCCAAGGCTGCCGTGCTGACCGACGATTTCGCCCCGGTCGAGGCGCTCAAGGCGATAGAGAAGCACAATCGCAAATGGGCGGCTAATAAGTGACCGCCCGCCCCTTATCCTTCTTTGTCATCTGCGCCAACGTCGCCGTGGTCGGCGCCGTCCTGATGGGTTTTGAGATGCTCGGGAGCCGCTACCTGGTCCCGTATTTCGGGGGCGGTATCAACACCTGGGCAGGTTTGATCTCCGTCGTGCTAAGCGGGCTGGCAATCGGCTACCTCATCGGCGGTACACTGGTGGACCGGCAGGCCTCTCCCCGGGTAATCGGAATTCCGGTCGCGCTCGCCGCCGCTTATCTGGCGCTGGTACCGCCCACGGCCGATCACGTCCTGCGCTGGGTAATGGACACGCTCGGCTACGGGGCGTTCGCGATTCTGTTCGCGTCTTCAGTTCTCCTGCTGGTGCCGTTTTCCCTGCTGGGGATTCTGTCCCCTGCCGCCGTGCGGCTGCTGATCCGCTCAACCGAAGAAAGCGGCCGCGTGGCGGGTGTCGTCTACGGGCTTTCCACCATCGGGAATGTATGCGGTGTGCTGTTCACGACCTTCCTGTTGATTCCAACCATCGGCGTCCGGCCGATCACCTACATCTACGCTGTCCTGCTGGCCGCTTGCGCGGTGAGCCTCCTGACTCTCACCCCGACCGAAGTCTGATGATCCGGACCGTCTCTATCATGTTCCTCGCCCTCTGCGTCGCGCCGAGTATGACCGCGATCGCACCGGTGCACGCTGCGGCGAGCGACTCGAATTCCGGATATGTTGTGCCCGCGCACGTGCTCGACTCGCATTGGAGCGGTGCGCGTGCGATGAGGGACATCGAAACCCAACTCTCGTTCGGACGACGCGCGATTGGGACTCAGGGGCACTCCAAGACTCTTGCATTCATCAGGCGCGAGCTGGCTAAGACGGCCGTCGACCAAGTCCAAACCCAGAGCTGGAGCGTCAACGACGACACCGGCGCGCCTCTGAATCTGACCAACCTGATCGCGCGCTTCTATTCGGCACGTCCAAATCGGATCATCCTAGGCACCCACTACGACAGCATCGTGCGCGCGTACGCCGACGCCGAAAACCGGCAAGCGCCGATGCCCGGAGCGAACAATTCCGCGTCCGGCGTAGCGCTGTTGCTGGAGACGGCGCGCGCGCTCAGCGCCCTGTCTCCTCCTCCCTACGGCGTGGATTTCGTGTTCTTCGATGGCGAAGAGGGACCCAGGTCCCTCGGCGCCGGCGATCCAGAGTGGCACGCACTCGGCTCGCCCCACTTCGCCACCCACCTCGCGGACTTTTACCCGAACCAGAAACCGTCCCAGTCAATAATCTTCGACATGGTCTGCTTCAGCGATCTGAAGCTGGTACCCGATTCCTCGTCAGTCTCGTTCGCCGGGCCCGAGGTCAATCGGTTCTGGACGATAGGCCAGCAAGTGGCTCCCTCGATCTTCGCGTCGACGAGCACCGGGCCGCTAATCGGTGACGATCAGATCGCACTCGCCCAGGCCGGCATCCCCAGCTTCCTGGTCATCGACATCGACTACGAACCCTGGTTCAACACCACCAAAGACACCATCGAGCGTTGTTCCGCCACCAGCCTTGAGGCAGTCGGCCGTACACTCCTCCGATATTTGTATTCCAGATAGGCGCTCGCCAAGCCGCACTCGCGGCGCTTTCACCAGACCCGCGGGATCAGCCGCCAGGGGACCGCAACGAGATAGTCCTTGTAGCCCGGAAGCTCCGCCCCAAGCGCACGCTCCTCGTCGAAAATTCGCAATATCAGTACAGGTGTTGAGATCAGAGGGATCAGCAGGCCCCACCAGGAACCCAGCGCGATAGGCATTGCGAAGATTAGTAGAACCGCGCCCGCGTACATCGGATGCCGCACGTACGCGTAGGGCCCGGTTGAGATCACGCGCTGCCCCGCTTCGACAGTGATCGTCGATGCCGCAAAGGAATTGGCGCGGAGCACCACCAGGAAAAACCCAAAGGTGGCGACTATGAGAATGTTCGCGATCACCACGACCGCGCCGGGAACGCGAGACCAAGCGAACCGATGGTCCAGCGCCGGCACGATCATAAGCGCAACGAACATCAAGAAGATCAGAGTAATGAGGACCTTCTCAATCGGGCGCGACTCCTCCCACGGTCCGAATCGCATCCGGCGCTCCAGCAATGGACGGTTGTACTTTATGAAATAAATCCCCATCGCGATCATCGAGAACAAGAACACGAGGCAGAAGAGCCATCCCTGCCAGAAATCAACGGTGCCAGCAGAAACGAAAATGAGCGCGAACAGAATGAGAAATGCGGCCGTTTGCACGGCTATTCTTTTTGCGAATGGGAACATCACGATACGCAAACTGTATGCGCCATCGATGTAAACACCTTATGCTGATCCTGAAGCGGGACGCGATGTTCCTGATTTTGGCAATTGCAAGGAGTGCCGAACATGAAAAAGGTAACCGTGAAGAGTGCAGGTGGACCTTTCGAATTGAACGACGAGCGGATCCCCGAACCAGGGAGTGGCTACGTCAGAGTCAAAGTTCAGGCCTGCGGCGTTTGCCACAGCGACTCTCTGACCAAGGAGGGCGCGTTGCCGGGAATCGCCTATCCCCGTTCGCCAGGTCACGAGATCGCCGGAGTAATCGATGCGCTGGGGCCGGGTTCTGATCCATGGAGGGTCGGCGATCGGGTTGGAGTAGGCTGGTACGGCGGACATTGCGGGAAATGCGAATCATGCCGGCGCGGCGATTTCATAACCTGCGTAAACCTGCAAATTCCGGGCATCAGTTACGACGGCGGCTACTCGGAGTGCGTTACGGTACCCGTGGTGGCACTGGCCCGCATTCCCGACGGACTCGCCCCTGAAGAGGCTGCTCCTCTTAT
>DASXMJ010000048.1 GCA_036495685.1 Candidatus Binataceae bacterium
TCAGAGTCAAAGTTCAGGCCTGCGGCGTTTGCCACAGCGACTCTCTAACCAAGCAAGGCCTGTTGCCGGGAATCGCCTATCCCCGTTCACCAGGTCACGAGATCGCGGGACTAATCGATGCGCTTGGGCCAGGCACTGACCCGTGGAGGGTCGGCGATCGGGTTGGAGTAGGCTGGTACGGCGGACATTGCGGCAAGTGCGAATCATGCCGGCGCGGCGACTTCATAACCTGCGTAAATCTGCAAATTCCGGGTATCAGTTATGACGGCGGCTACTCGGAGTACGTAACGGTACCGGTGGTAACGCTGGCCCGCATTCCCGACGGACTCGCCCCTGAAGAGGCTGCTCCTCTCATGTGCGCGGGCATCACTACGTTCAATGCGCTGCGCAACAGCGGTGCACGGCCCAGTGACCTGGTCGCAATCCAGGGCATCGGCGGCCTTGGCCACCTGGGGGTTCAATTCGCGAGCAAATTCGGCTTTGAGACGGTTGCCATCGGCAGGGGAACGGACAAGAACAATCTGGCATTGAAACTGGGTGCTCGAATTTACCTCGATGCCGGATCGCAGGATGTTGCAAAAGAACTCCAGGCCCTGGGCGGCGCTCGCGTGATTCTCGCGACGGCACCCGACGGCAAAGCTATGGGGAGTCTAGTCGACGGACTTGGGGCCGATGGCAAATTGGTCCTCGTTGGAGTGAGCGCCGAGCCATTTGCGGTCTCGTCATTTCAGTTGCTGATCGCTCGCAAGTCGATCGTGGGTTGGCCGTCCGGAACCGCCAAGGACTCGGAGGACACGCTCAGGTTTGCGGCTGCCAATGGCGTGCGGCCGATGATCGAAACTTTTCCGCTCGAACGCGCTGCGGACGGTTATGAACACATGATGTCGGGAAAGGTGCGCTTCCGGTCGGTTCTGAAAATCTGAAACGCTTAAAGGGTCGGATGAGAGGATTCTGAGCTCTGTCGCTGACCTTTCCGGCACAGGGGGGTTTCCCTACTTCGGTGGCTGATCTCGAGAGCTAACGGTAAAACCGCTTTCGACCCAGTGTCCCCACAGAAGCCCACACAATCGCAAGACGGATAGGTGAAATCGGAGAACAGTTGGAGGAACAAACGCGTGTTCAGTGGTTGTTCGACGGGATCTCGAGGGCGCGGCCCACCTCCTGCTCGGCGTCGCCCTCGGACATCCCTATCGCGTCCTCATACTCCTGTTCGGTGATTCCATACTTCTCAAGCTCGGCGTGGCGATTAGCGGCCGTCATGTGGACGACTTTGCTCAGAAAGGTGCTGGTGACCACGTGAGCTATCTCGGTTCTCTGACGCCGGTCGACTTGAAGGCGCGTATCATCACTCCGCATGCATCGCGCCAGATCGAAAAGGCAGGGTACTCCCGGGTTTTGGCACATCGCGCGGCCGCGCTCTCTTTGCTGCTCGCATTCGTCGTGAGTTTCTGTGCAGTACGCGACCTGGTACATCGAGAGAGGCGGTTTCAAACCGAAAGCCACCGGAGCTCGGGGCGGCATCAGCAGGCACCAAAGTACGAATGGTGCGGCGGGCATGGATGATCGGTTAGCACCCGGAAAACCCGCAGATCAACACAAATGAACGTGAGCGAGTTTCGAGCGAATCTCGGAGGCGACCTTAGATCGAAAGACTGGTTGGTGGGGCGGGAGATTTGAACCCCTGCGAAAACCCAGAAAACGTTCGCTTTTTCGTGTCGAAATGTTTGTGTAAGTAGCTGATTCGGTACAGTTTTGCTCCACGTGAGGCAAAACTACTGGCCAGTCGCGGTGTCGGCGGGGCGTTGTTGAACGGTCGGTGGAGGTAGGGACAAGGATCGGATAACGAGGCGTTTAGCCGTCTCGGGCTCTCTTCAACCCAGCGGCCCCGACCGTTGCAATCTTGATGGAGCGCAATGCCCATGCAAAGCTGCCATCTGACTAGCTTGATTTACCAGAAGATCGCGCCGAGTGGCGATCCGGAAGAGTAAAACCCGAGCCTTTACTGAGTAACTCGCGTCGTTCCGTGACCCCGCTTATTGATCCGCGCCTCGGCGACGTCGAGGATGACGCCTCCAGCACCAAGCAGCGGTCGCTCCTTGCGATCGCCGGTAGCCTTTTGGCCGAGATCAGTCTGCCCAAGTTGGCGCTGGCCTGGGTGCTGTTGATTGTGCTGCCGGGCTTACTTCTCGGCCTAAGCCCGCTCATCATCTCAGGATGGCTCTCCACTCTCTCTAGAAAGATTGCGGAGCCTCTTTACGAGATCTGGCCGCTGCTCCTGCTCGCGCTGGTCGCTGCACTGGGCTGGATTTTTGGACGGCCGCTGTTTCGTGCCGCCGAACAGGGCTTCTGGTCGCTGAATTCATTGGCTGTTCAACCGGGTTACGCGCTTTGTCGCGAGGGCCTGCGACACCTTACCGAGCAAATGATGCCGAGGGCCGGCGCTAAATGGCGCGAGCGGGTGCACTCAGCCACTGCTGCTGCCGCCGGAATTATCCTGTTCGGGGTTGCCTTATGGATCGTTTGGCTAGCCTGGCCCGCCTCGCGGTGGATCGGTGTGGTCGCGGACCTCGCCGCGCCGCACCGACTCCTCGCGCCGGCGCTCGCCAATGCCGTCGTCCTGCTGGCCGCCTACCTGGCGATAACAGCCCTCGTCTGGGGAATCGCCGATGCAACCATGGATCAACCACGTGATCTGGTGGCTTGGGACTTGCCACCCTTGGGCGGCCCTACGTGGCGGGTTGCGCATCTATCGGATCTGCATGTCGTCGGTGAGCGGTACGGCTTCCGTATCGAGAGCGGGCGGGCCGGCCCGTGCGGTAATGAGAGGGTCGGGCACGTTTTTGCCCGGCTCGACGCGATCGATGCCGAGCGGCCCATTGATCTCATTCTCATCACTGGTGACCTGACGGATTCGGGACGCTCGGCCGAGTGGGCCGAGTTTCTAGGGGCGCTGGCCCGCTTTCCACGGCTTGCGGCGAAGACACTTATCGTGCCGGGCAATCACGATGTTAATGTCGTCGACCGAACTAACCCTGCTCGGCTCGATCTTCCGACGAGTCCGGGAAAGTGCCTTCGCCAGATGCGGACGCTTTCGGCCATTGCCGCGGTCCAGGGCGACCGGATCCGCGTGGTAGATTCGAAGACGGGACAACTCGGCCACACGCTGTCGAACGCGCTTGTGCCATATCGCGATGCCATCACGGCATTCGCCAATGCTGGGACATTTCGCCTCTCGGCTGGTTTGGCTCATCTCTGGGCAGACGTCTTTCCGATGGTGCTGCCGCCTGCTACCGCGGACGGACTTGGGGTGATGCTGCTCAACTCGGTTGCTGAGGCGCACTTCTCCTTTACCAACGCGCTCGGCCTGGTTCCGGTCGGGCAGGCGCGGGGAATTGCTGCCGCCGCGCGACAATTCCCCCGCGCACACTGGATCGTGGCGCTCCACCATCACCTGGTTGAATACCCGAAGCCGGCAAAGGCGTTCTCGGAACGAATTGGTACCGCGCTGATCAACGGCAGTTGGTTCGTGCGGCAGCTCCAACCTCTGGGCGGCAGGATGGTGGCCATGCATGGCCACCGCCACATTGACTGGGTTGGAGAATGCGGCGGCATACGGATCCTCTCAGCACCCTCCCCAGTCATGGAGGCAACAAATGACAAGCCCACCTACTTCCACGTCCACGGCTTTGCGGCTGGCTTCGATGGGCGCCTCTGCGTGCTCCCACCTGAGCGAATTGAGATCCCTGGGGTCGAAACGCGGCGTGAATAGCGCCTCAGGCCACTTTCTCGGCAACCCGGCCGTCGCCGGGAGATCCGAGCAAGTCAGCAAGCCAGCGGGTTGAAGGATGCTGTGCGCTGAAGGTAAGGAGCGCGATTGTGACCGGAACCCCGATGAATGCGCCAAACAGTCCCCACACGAATGCCCAAAAGAAGACTGCGAACAGCACGACGAAGGGGGAGATGGCGAGCGCGCGCCCGAAGACGCGCGGCTCGAGGTAGCTTCCGACCACGAACTGAATGAGATTTAGGCCGGCGAAGACCGCCAGACCAGCCTGCCACGAAGCGAACTGCGCCAACGCGAACAAAGTCGGGAACACCGTGGCGAAAAAGGGCCCTATGAAAGGGATGTAATTCAGTGCGAAGGCGACGACGCCCCACTCGACCGCAAGCGGCAGGCCGGTCACCCTCACAAAGCCCCAAACGAGCGCTCCGGTCATCAAGCTCATTAGCGTCCTGACCAGCATGTATCTGCGGAACTTGACAGCAGTCGCTCGGCTGCCGTCGAGTAGGACGCGCGAGGCTTCGCGGTTCTCCATGGCTCGGATTCTGCCGCCGATGTCCTCGACTTCGAGAAGCCCAAGGATCACATAGACGAGAACTACCACCCAGAACCTCGTGGTCGCGTTGATGCGTCCGGTGATCTCCTGCAACGCGCGGAGGAGCCAGGCGACATTGAAGTGCTCGGCCCAAAGGTTTGCTATGGCAATGCCATGGCCCTCCAACCAGACCGCTAGTCGGTCGTAGAGAACCTGGTAGCGCGCCGCGTCGCTGACCACCCAGCGTGCCACCCGGGAGAAGCCCCAAACGATAAGCGAGGCGAAGGCCACGAACACTACCACCGTGGCGAGAATGACGATCGCCAGGGCAAGGAGCTTCGGCACGTAGGATTGCAGAAGTCTCTGCAGCGGCCACACCAGCGCGATGATGAAGAGGGCGAAGGAGACCGGCGCGAAAACGGAGCTCGCGAGGTAGAGCGCCGCGAAAATCACCACCCCTGCGATCAGGGTCGCGGCCGCGCGGGAGTTGGCCTCGCCCGTCATGTAGCTCGGTAGCCGAAAGAACGCGACGAGAAAATAGCGCGAGCTGCCACGCCCGTTCCGCTTGCCCCGCCAACTAGGGTCCCCGCACTTGCCTTACAAGAGGACCGGTTATTCTGATCTGAAATTACTTGGACCAACCGAGCGCTGACGCCATCGTCATTCCACGGGACCAAGATGTTCTCCCTGTCCCTTAACTTCTGCGTCCATCTTCGCAGGCTTCATTTCTATAAGGCCGGCTCGACGAATCGAGCAGCCACCTCGCGCGACCAGAGTGCGACTTTGGCAGACGCCAAAGCGGTCCCGCAAGCCGCCTCTAAGCTTTTTTTGTCAGATGCGGCCGGGCGATCTCGTAACGCATGATGTTAGCTCACGGTTACGAAGTTGCTGCCCGAGTTTGAAGAGTCGCTGGAGACAACGCACACGGCCGAATTTTGTATTCAAATGATGGACCGCATACCAGGATAACTCACTCAGGTCGTGTCGTCCGAATGGGTTTGCGACGGAACCATCTCGCTTTCGGACATCCAGTCAACGAGGAGCGTGTACGCTACCGCCAAGACTACCGGGCCGATGAACAAGCCAATCACGCCGAATCCGATCAGACCGCCGATGACGCCGGCGAAAATCAGGAGCAGCGGAAGATCTGCGCCTCGCCTAATTAGCATCGGACGGAGAACGTTGTCGAAGGTTCCACAGAATATCGACCACACCAGTAAAACGGTTCCCCATAGCACGCCGCTTCTCGAATAGGTCCAGATCACCGCGCCGATGAGAACGGGCGCAGGGCCTATTTGCGCAATCGCCAGGACAAATATGAGCGCGGTCAAAAACGCGGCGAATGGGACGCCGACGATGGCGAGCCCGATTCCCGCAAACACGGACTGCGCAAGCGCGGTAACCACAATACCCAGCGCGACGCTTCGCACCGCGAGCGCGGCGAGCTCGACTGCCTTCACCCCTTCAGGGCCTACCAGCTTTGCAACGAAACTCCGAAGGCCCCTGGCCGCGGCCTCCCCGTTCGCGTACAGAATTGCGGCAATTATCACGGTGAGCAAAAACTGTAGGAGCAGCAGTCCAAGACTGCCGACCTGGCTCAGAAACCACAGACCCAACGTGCGGATCCACGGCAGAAGATATGCAGAAATCTGCCCCGGGTCAGAGCCCGCCAGTTCCCGCCAATGCACAGCGACCCTCGGACCGATCAGTGGAATCGCCTCAATCCAGGATGGAGGCCCCGACTGGGTTGCGCTTGCCAACCACTTCGACCATGCCGAGATCTCTTCGATATTGCCTTCTATCGTCATCACGGCAATGTAGAGAGGCGCGATTAGCGTCAAGGTCAAAGCGATAGTCATCACCGTGACGGCCAAAGATCGCCTGCCGCCCAGCCACGACTGCGTCTGTAACAGAATCGGCCAGGTGGCGACGGCGACCGTCGTTGCCCAAACCGCAGCAACCACAAAAGGACGGATGATCCAGAAGCTCGCTGCGATCAGGGCGCCCAGCGCGAGCATCTGGAACGTGATGCGAACCAGGTCTGTCGGTCGGTCGGTCGGCATTTATGGCATCCGTCAGCAACGGCCACAATCAAGCGGGAGCCGAGGAGACTCTATACATTTTGAACGCAGTTGCCAGCCCAATTCTCGCAGAGGGAATGCGGCGTTAGCGAAGAATGACCTTCCCACAAGAGAATTGGAGAGATTCAGGCGGGGTGGACAATTTGCTCGGGCATTTTGGCTTCGAGCACCACTGGCCGAAGGATGGAGAATCTCTGCCCCTCTCTCCCGCACTCGAATCGTTCGCGAATGGGGATAAGCTCGCCATTCGGGTCGACGTTCCCGGAGTCGATCCGGAAAGCCTAGAAGTCAGGGTGGTCGGAGGATTTCTGACCATCAAGGGTTCGCGCGAAGAAAACCAGGAGTCCCAGCATGCGCAAGACTATCTGCGCGAGACCCGCTACCGAGCATTCGAGCAGACCGTTCAGTCGCCCCGAGGGTGTGAAAGCCGACGACTAAAGGCGACGCACCAGATCGACATCCTGGAACTCATTGCAACCCTGCCCAAGAAAGCCGCTTCCTAAGGAGGTGAAGGTCCATGCCCACTCAATGCGGCGGGCGCGGATCTGAGGTTAACGATGTCAGGTTGCTGCGCATCGCAGATGCATCTCGAGTATCCGGCGGAGCGACGGTTCCCGTCTTTCCGGGGTCGGCTCGCCGCTTCCAAGCCATCGGAGCATGAACGTGAAATAAAGCGCGAACAGGTTATGGGCGAGAAGCGCCTTATCGATATCGGTGGGGAGTTCGCCGCGTTCCATGGCGTCATCGATCAGTATGTCCAGCTTCTCGAAAATCGCCTCCATTACGGCATCGATGCCCTTGTTTTCGCCCTGCACGAACGCGAGCTCCTTGGCGAAAATACGAGCCAGCCCGAGGTTGCGTTGGTTTTCCTTCAACATGATGGTGAAGACGTGTGTCAGCTGATCGATCAGTGGGGCCTTGGGGACCTTGCTGAAGGCGCGCTCGATACTCCGGCCCACCTCCTCCTGGAACATCATCACGAGCAGGGCTTCCTTGGACTTCGCGTGAAAAAACAACGTGCCTTTTGCGACGTCGGCTAATTCAGCGATTTCACTGGTGGTCGTGGAGTGAAATCCGTTGGACAGGAACAGCTGGCGCGCGGCTCGAACAATGCGTTCGCGTTTTTCCCGTTTGCTGCGTTCGGCTCGGTTTAGTTCGACTACGGCCGCAGATTGTCTCAAAGCGCTCCTCCGTCACCCTGGCGCCGCGCATGAGTGGTCAGTGGGGTCCACTTTCTTTCCCACTGGTGAACTCAAATTCGAAGGGGTCTTGTGTACATGGGAACCTCGGTCGGACTTTCACGCCATTGCTCGGGTTGCACGTCGATGTAGATCTCGACCTCGTTGCCGTCCGGATCGAGCAGGTACACGCTGTGAGTCACTCCATGATCGGACATCCCGACGATAGGAACCTCGGCTTCGCGCAAGCGCGCGATCGCTGCGCGCAAGACATCGTCGCTCTCCCCTATTTTCAGTCCAAAATGATAAAGGCCCACCCGTGGTTTAGCGGGAATGGGCGCGGCTTCATGACCGACCTGTATCAGCAAAAGTTCATGATGCGTGCGGCCGGATGAATATGCCGCGACTCCCCGTCCATGCACGATCTCCTTCCATCCAAGAACGTCGCGATAGAAGCGCCGCGAGGCATCAAGATCTTTCACATAAAGAACAATATGTCCGAGCTCTTTCACTTCCATCATTCTCGCTCCTCGTATCAAGCGCACTCGTTTCGCGAGCCAATGTCGGAACCCGTGCCGCGTGCTATGCATTCTGCGCCAGCGCGATGGAGTCGGTCGCAACTATGATGAGCTTCCAGCCCAGTTGCTGGTCGAATAGATTCTGCCGGCACTTCCATCTGTCGCTCTACTACCATGGAGCTCTCGTGCAAGTCCCGTGACCGTGGCATTATCCATCTCAACACTGGCTCCCTGCGATTTTTGTCAGATCAATGCTGGATAGGAGCCGCCGTCTACGTGGATACTTTGCCCGGAGATATATCCAGCGTGGGCGCTGCACAGGAACGCACAAATGGCTCCGAATTCGCGCGGGTCGCCCATTCGTTTTGCGGCCACAGTTTTGATCTGATCCGCACGCGCCTGCTCAAAGGTGATTCTTTCCTGTTCCACCCGGCGTTGTGCCAGCCAGCGCTGACGATCCGTGTCAATAATGAAGGGTAGCAGGTTGTTGATCGTAACGTTGTCGCGGACGCAGTCGACCGACTGTCCTTTCATGACGGCTGTCAGTCCTGCACGTGCGCCCGAAGAGAGCGACATCGTGGGATGCGGCAGCTTAACCATTGCCGAGGTGATGTTGATGATTCGTCCGAAGCGACGCTTTCGCATGCCCGGCAACAGGGCGCGCATCAGCATCAGTGGCGCGAGCATATTCGCTTCCAGGCCTGCCAACCAGTCTTCGTGCCCGAGTTCCACGAAACCGCGTGGCGAAGGACCGGCATTGTTATTGATCAAAATGTCCGCCTCTGGACAAGCCCCGAGCAGGGCTGAGCGTCCCGCCTCGGTCGTCACATCTGCGGTGACCGCGGTGGCCTGCAAACCCGCCTCGCGGAATTCTTCAAGCGTCTGAGCGAGCCTTGCGTGCTCCCGTCCATTTATGAAGACTTGAACGCCTTCGTTGGCGAGCGCCACCGCGCATGCACGACCTAAACCTCTACTCGACGCACACACCAATGCCTTTCGTCCTTCGATTCCGAGATCCATCGCTCAACCTCGATCGAGAAGGAAATCCAGAACCGCGCGATTGTGTTCTTGGTAGTGCTCGAACTGCGCCCAATGTCCGGTATCACGCGCGCAGTGGTACTTCGCACCCGGAATCATCGCAGCAAGCCGCCGGCCGACTTCGGGGCCGGGGCGGTTCTGGTCGCCCCAGTAAACCAGAGCAGGTCGAGTGATCTGTTGCGCCAGCGTATCGGTGATGGCATGACGGGCCGGTCCCTCACCTGCAATGTAGTTGCGCGTGACCTCGCGTAGCACTCGGTTCGCCGCCGGATCGCGATAGATCTTTGCGCGCAGCGCCACCGCCTCATCGGTAATCAGAGAACGATCAAACACGACCTGTTCCAGACGCTTGCGGATATTGGCATCGGTGGGATCGTCGAAAACGGTGAGAGCCTGACCGATCATCGCGGCGGGGTTCGGGCGTCTATAGCCGGGAATCGCCCCCTCATCCGGTAGGTAGCCGGTCGCGGTAGTAAGCACCAGTTTATCGACCCGCTGCGGGTATTTGAGTGTAAACAGACTTGCTACCCATCCACCCAGCGATTGACCCTCCACATGAACCCGATAAAGCTTCAGCGTGTCCAACACGTCGAGAACTTGATCAACGAGCGGCGGAAGTACCTGCTCGTCGAAGCCCTCCGTTTGGGATCGCCCATGCCAGAGGAAATCCATCGCGATCACGCGAAAATGCTTCGCATACTCGGGAATGTTATGAACGAAATTCTCCAGGTGGCCGCCCATCCCATGGAGAAGCACGAGCGGGAAGCCGTCACCTACTTCAAGGATCCGAGTGCGATACCGGCCCTTGAGGAATCGTGTTTCGCAACCGAGCAGCTCTACCCAGTATGACATCAACCTCAACGAGCTTCCGACCGGGCGGGTCTCAATCCGCCTGCTTCATGAGCGTCGCATAATTCGGGATGATCGTTCGAGTGTGAATTTCCCTGAAACTCATCTGCCTCAACCGCCGCCGCCAGCATAGGGCTAGAGGGCCGCGCCTCAGCGCGCATCAGCTCCTCCATGATGCGATTGAACCGAGCGACTCCAGCGTCCATCGACAGCTTCACCATCTTCGCTTCCGGGTGCAGGTCAATATTTCTCTGCTGGGCCTCGATCATCATCCGATCTTCGACGAAAGCCCGCTTCCCCAGGTCATGGAAGAAGTCCTTCAGCTCGGCTTCCTTCACCCACGGACCGTATGCGAAGAAGTAGCAGGTCCGGTCATGGGTCAGCGGGGTTACCGCCTGACAGGTGAACTGGATATGTAACGGTTCGACGCCAACCGCTTCTCGCTCGGGGAACCGTTGCGCCGTGCCGGACGGAAAAAAGCCGGCTTGCAGCAGAAACACACCGGGAACGATGAAGTCGTAGGTCTGCCAGACGTCGAAACTCAGCTCGCGGAAACGCGGCAATATTCTTGAGGGTCCGCTGATACCCCAACTTTGGATTCGCACTCCCCGCGGAATCGGCGTCACCGTCGGCTTGAACATCTTCTTTGGGGTGACCGTGAGTCCCAGGCTGTTCGCGTGCAGAAATCCGATGTGCGACAGGTCGAGCAGGTTGTCGTTGATCAGAGTGTAGTTCGCCTTGTAGTCCATCCGCCCCGGATGCATCGCCCAGCGTGGATCATCGACCCCTACGAAATCTGGAATTAGCTCAGCGTCGGCACTGGCGGCATCGCCCATCCAGATCCAGGCAATCGAGTACTCGTCGCGAATAGGATAGCTGCGGACCCTGACCTGCGGAGGAATCTTCGCCTCGCCGGGAATCTCGATACACCTTCCCGACGGTGCGAACTTGAGTCCGTGGTACATGCACCGCAGGTTCTCACCTTCGAGGCGACCCATCGAGAGCGGAGCCAATCGATGACAGCAGCGGTCCTGCAAGGCAACCGGCGTGTGGTTTGCGGTGCGATACACAATGACCGGCTCGTTAAGGATCGTTAGAGGGTAAAGCTTTCCGGGTTCGAAATCCCGGCTCCAGCCCGCCGCATACCAGCAATTGCGTAGAAACATTGAAACGGTCTCCGGTAAGTTTGGGTCCTTTCTTCTCGTCACGCGAAATACCTATTCAGGAGATGTGCATGCAGCGGCGCGCGAGAACCCTCGGAGCCCACCAACGATCGACCGGAGCTCCGGGTGTAGGATGCGAAACTTCGCACACGTTTTAAGATCGCGTCGTCCGTGCGTACCCTTCCAGCCGTGTTGATTGCACGCTCCGCCTGGTCTTCGTACGAGTGCCCCCAGATCCTTGGCAACTCACGGGCATCAAGAATCGGCGCTCTCCGCTTTCGAGTCTCCTGGAACAAGGAGGTAAGCGGCGCTCGCTCCTTCCGAGCTTCCTTTGCGAATCGACCCCGGAAAGTCCCACTCTTTAAACACAAATCATTGACCAAGGTCAATAATAGACCGCGGTCAATACCCGGCTGGCTTTCCCCCACGTCGATCGAACTTGGAGCGGTCACTGGAGCGTCGCAAAGCGACCAAATCGGGCTGCCGTTTTCGCCAGGCAGTCAAACGAGGACCCATCCTCATCCAGCTGAGTTCAAAAAAGAGTGTAAATGAAGGGGGCAACGGTCGAGAACTGCGCGAGGATAACCAGTACTCCGACGATCGGCAGAACCACAATCGCGGGTGCTAGCCAGAATTTTCTCTCCGCTTTCATGAACGCCCACAAGTCGCGCAGCAGGTCTGACATCAGAAGGGCCGCTCCATGCTCTCACGGGTTCGCTTGCGGCTTGGAACCCGGTAAGTGGGTGCCTGGGGGTCGAGTTTTCCGGCAACCGGGTCATGTCCCAGTGCACGCATCAAGACTCCCAGCGGGAGAATCACAGCGAAGAAGAGAATTGTCAGAATCATTCGGCTGTTGATCCAGCCCAAGATGAGCCCAATCCGAATCCACAGCCAATGCACGTAGCGAAGCGCCGGTGGCCACACCAGCGCCGGCAGTATGAGTGCCCCGGACAAGATCCACGGCCCGCGGTGGAACGCCTGATGGCGGAGCCAAGGCAGGGCAAGTCCGAACACCCCGGCCACGAGTCCAGCGGTTACCAGTCCGAAATTGCGCAACTCGGTCGAAGACGGCCGCGCTGCTTCCCTCATAACAGCCTTCGGCCCAACCATATCCATTCATCGAGTGCTTATCAGCGCTGGCCTGCTCGGTTTCCGCGTCCTCATAGTAGAGACGGTTGATGTTTTGCCCTAGACGGGCGTGTTATCAAACACGCTAGATAGCGGAATGTCCCATCTCAATTTTTTTTGTGGCTTAACGCTCCCAGTTATTGGCTCTCGATTACGAACGCGTCATCTATGATTCAATCCCCGCCCCGCGGTCAAAGCGAAGTGCCATGTAAATGCTCGACTATCAGCTCCCCTATCCGATCGGGAAATTGATCGACGATAAAATGCCCGCCGCCCTCAACCTCTACAAACCGATACGGGCCACTGACGAATTGCTCGGTCAGCTCCGCAGCCCGTCGTCCGACGCTCGCGTCTGCCGTGCCCCAGATATAGAGCGTGGGCACTGAGACGGCAGGAATCTCCGCAAAGGCAATGTTGTTTGCACGGTACCAGCTGATAGCTGCTTCCAACGCGCCGGGCTCACTCAGCGTCTGAAAATGCGCGTCGAGATTTGCATTTCCGACACCCTCGCGTTCAAGGACGGCTCGTAGCGTTTTGAAGTTGTCCTCACGCAGTCGACTTATCGCATCAGGTTGGCGAAACGCCTTGTGATGCTGGGAACGCTGGGCCTGTCCCGGATCCTCGGCCATGGCGCGTGCAAAAGCGCCCGGATGTGGTCGCGAAAGCGTGGTCAAAGTTGCGACCCGATCGGGATGGCCAGCCGCTATCAACCAGGCGAGCTGTCCGCCCCAGTCGTGGCCGACCAGATGAAACCTGCGCGCCTCGCAAAAGTCCATCAGGGCCAACGCGTCGGCCGTGAGTAGCTCACTTGCGTACGATTGGACTGTCGGCGGACGAGCGCCCCCTGAATAGCCGCGCTGATCGGGAGCCACGCCACGAAATCCGGCCGCCGCCAGGGCTCGCAATTGATGCCGCCACATGTGGCGCGTTTGCGGAAATCCATGCAGCAGCAGGACAGGCGGACCCGAAACGGGACCGTCGGTATCGACGGTGAAACGAAACTCGCCAATTGTCCAAGTTTGGGTCAGCATCTCTATCACACCTTGAAATTGCGGAGAAAATCGTTATCGACCGAATTCTCGGTAGGGCAGTAATCATCGATCAACGTGCTCTGCATCAAGCCAATCAACGTGACGACGCTACGACGACCTCGATTCATCGAAAAACCCCGATGTTGGTGGATCATTGTGTCCTTAAGTGATAGGGCGAGATAGTGGAACAATCTCCCAGCAACGGTTTTTCGGTCGGGCTTGGGCTGACCAATGAGTGCGATCTCGCCTGCGCTCACTGCTACCGGGATACCGGTCGAATCGACCGTCTATCACTCGATGACGTCCGACGCGTTTTCGAAAACCTGCCGATTCGATCGGTGAGTCTGGGGACCGGTGAGAATGGACTTCATCCGGAGTTCCACGCGATCCTGCAGTATCTGCGCGAGCGCGGCGCCACGATCGCACTGACCTCAAATGGCTACACGGCGGCGGTCCTGAGCGACGATGAGCTGCGCTCTCTGGCCGATCTCGAGTTCTCGTTGGATTTCCCGACCGAGCGAGAACAGGATTCTTGGCGTGGTCCGGGCAACTGGCGGCTGGTGCTCGATCAGACAGCACGGGCGCGGAGACTCGGAGTTCCCGTTACGATTATTGCGGTCATGATGCGGACCAACCATGACAAGCTTCCCGAGATCGGGGCCCTCGCGACCCGGCACCGCGCAAATTTCAGGGTAAATGTCTATCAGGCTGTTAAAACGGATGCGTTCTCACTCGACTATGATCAGTTTTGGACCGGCTTTCACAGGCTGTTGGAAGCCTGTCCACTAGCCGTGTGCAACGAAGCCATAGTGCGCGCGATTCTCGGATTCGATGCGGCATCGGGCGGTTGTGGCAAGGGCACCATCCGCGTGACACCGAAAGGCGAGGTCCTCCCCTGCGTTTATTGGCCGAGGCGAAATCTTGGCCTGGCCGACCTGGAAAAATTGGGAGCCGGGATTGTCAACTCGCCGGCTTTTCGCGAACTGGATCGAATTCCGCAGTTCTGCCGGTCGTGTCGCTTCGTTGAGTTGTGTCGCGGGGGCTGCCCGAGTCGCCGGCTACTGCGGGGAGGGTTGGACCAGCCCGATGAGTTCTGTCCGTTCGCCGCCGGAAAACCTGTGCCTTCCTTCGCAAGCCACCCCGGAAGTTCGCGGCAATTCCCGAAAGCGGGGAGCGCATGCACCACCGTGTTCGGAGCAGAAGAGCACCGAGAGCTCCAAGATTGAGCAACTCCAAACTGCCCGCCCTCGAGCCCGCGCACGTACTCGTGATACTTAGGGTCGCGCTGGGCGCCCTATTCGTGTCGACATTCTTTGAGAACCTTGGCAAGGGGCTCTACGGCGCCGAGGGATACGCTGGCTTGATCCGTGGGTACATCCAAAATGGGCAAGCGCCAACGATCTGGAAGCAAGTTATGGAATTTACTGCCGCCCATGCTGCGATAGCCGGTCCCCTGCAGGCCATACTTGAAGCGAGCCTCGGTGTCTTGCTTACCCTCGGTCTTTTCGCCCGGCCTGCTGCGCTCGTAGCCTTCGGACTTCTGGGTGGGTTGTGGGTCTCGGAGTGGGGAACGGCCTGGATATGGGAGCTGCTGGTTCCGATGGTCGTAGCTGCGGCACTGGCTCTTGGACCTTCCGGTCGGCACGCAGCCATCGATGTTGCGCTCGCACGGCGATGGCCTGAGCTTCCAATCTGGTAGTTTGTGCGCATCTCCGTAGTCATTCCTACCTACAATGAAGCCCAATCCATCGGTCTGGTCTTGGGCGATATTCCGACGGGAATGGTCGAACAAGTGCTCGTCGTCGATAGCGATTCGACCGACGGAACCGCGCAGATTGCGCGTCAAATGGGGGCCGAGGTTTTGCGTGAGCCGCGGCGCGGCTATGGTCGCGCCTGCCTCACGGGACTCGCGGCGGTCAAGGCTCCAGACGTGGTAGTGTTCCTCGACGGGGACTATAGCGACCGTCCGGCGGAGATATCACGCCTACTAGAGCCGCTGCGCGAAGGCGCTGCGGATATTGTCATCGGCTCGCGGCTGGCAGGCGAGCGGATGGCAGGGTCTATGCCCTGGCATGCCGTCGTCGGCAACCGTCTCGCGGCAGGCCTGATAGCTTTCATGAGCGGAGTCCGCCTCACGGATCTCGGCCCGTTCCGAGCGGCACGATACCAGGCTCTGGTGGCGCTCGGGCTGCGCGAATCCACCTACGGATGGCCAGTCGAGATGATCGTGAAGGGCGCCCAGCGGGGACTACGAATTACCGAAGTGCCGGTCAGTTATCATCCTCGGATAGGGTCCTCGAAGATAAGCGGCACCGTCCGAGGCAGCATTGGCGCGGCCTGGGGTATTCTCAGCGCCATATTGAAGTATCGGCTCTTCGACGCTAACCCTCCACGCGAGGGGAATGTTTGAAACGGGGGCGGTCAGAGATCGGTGAACGTGCCCTCATCATAATGGCGAAGGCGGCTCGGGTAGGCCACGTAAAAACCCGGCTCGCCGCTATTCTGCCTGCTGATGCCGTTGTGGACCTCTATAGATGTCTGATTGAGGACACCCTGGCCCTTGCGCGCTCGGTCTCAACCGACGCACTTGCCATTGTCTGTCCTACTTCCGATGTCGCGGATCTCGCCTCTTGGCTGCCGGCGATCGAAATCGTCGGACAAGAGGGCAACGGTCTTGCCGCGGGTCTGGTTTCGGCATTCCGCATCTTCATCGGAAGGGGATATCGCCGTGTGGTGGCCCTCGACGGCGACAGCCCTCAGCTGCCCACCGATGCGCTCGAGAACGCTTTCCGGCTCCTTGACGGCGCCGATGTGGTGGTGGGTCCGACTATGGACGGTGGCTATTACCTGGTCGGTAGTGCGACTTCGCAAGTCGACTTGTTTAATACGCAAAAGATAGGCACTGGCAGCGCGTTCGATTCGCTAGTGGCTAGTGCGCGTGGGCTCGGTCTTCGCGTGGCACTCACCGAAACAGGTTACGACGTGGATGAGGCCGAAGATCTCACGCGTCTGGCCCGCGAGCTTCGTCTATTTCCGCACCGCGCTCCGCGCACGGCAGCATGGCTCGCGCGCCGACCGGAGCTGAGGGGGTGGTGAAGGACCGCAGTGTAGCCCCAGCCAGGATCCTCGGCTGGGGATCGGTTATCGCCGGTTGCATCTTCGGGATCTCCTTCCTCGATCGCGTAAAATACCCCCACGTGTTTGCCGCATGCATCGTGCTTGCCGGTATCGCGTATCTTCGAACCCTGTGGGTCTTGGGTCGGGTTGCTGAGGGGAACGCTCGTGCCCTTGCCCTGTGCCTTGCGTTAGCGGCGCTTTGGCGGATTCCCCTCCTGGTCATGCCGCCGACCCTCTCCACAGATGTCTATAGGTACGTGTGGGACGGCAGAGTCCAGCGCCTCGGCTACAGTCCGTACCTGCTGGTGCCCAGCAACAGCGCTCTCCATCATTTGCACACCGCCGAGACTCTACGTATGAACTTTCCCGACCTGCCAACTCCATACCCGCCCGCCGCAGAACTTTTTTTCCGCACTGTCATGACATTGGATGAGTCGGCGCGCGCGCTGAAATCAGCAATCTTGCTCTGTGATGCTGCCATAGTCGTCGTTCTTCTGTGTTGGCTAGCAGCGTCCCAACGCAGCCCGTGGTGGGTGCTCGCATACGCATGGAATCCGCTCGTTGCACTGGAGGGCGCGGGGAATGGACACGTAGATCTCCTAGGTGCGCTATGTCTTGTTGTGACCGCGGCGTCGCTGACGCGCGGAAGGCGTACGGTGGCAGCGGTCGCGTTCGCGCTCGCGGTTGGGGTTAAATTTGTGCCGGCGACGTTAGCGCCCCTCCTCTGGCGTCGCATCCGCCTTCGTGACGCGGCTTTATGTGTCGGAACCTTCGCCGCACTTTACGCGCCGTTTCTCAGCCACGGCCGGCTGCCGCTCGGCTCGCTGGGTGTCTATCTGGCCAATTGGCGTGTCAACGCACCAGTTTATTCGGCGCTCGAGCGGATCGTTCCGACCGCAGGCCTGGTAGCGCTTCCCGCGGTTTGCGGCTTTGCGGTCGCGCTCTGGGCGCGATGGCACTTATCTCTCGACTCCCCGGAGGCCTGGGCTTGGACTGCAGCAACGACGCTGCTCTTCGCACCGACTATCTTTCCGTGGTACCTCGTCTGGCTTACCCCGTTTCTGTTCACTCCACAAAGCACGCTGCCGCTCGCGGTCTGGACGGTGAGCTCACTCACGCTTTACTGGTGGCTTCCCGTCTGGGCTAAAACTGCGGTCGAGTACGTGCCCGTTCTGTGCGTTGCCGGGTGGATGCTAGTGCAATCGGTGCGAGCGCGTCACGCAATGAGCTCCGCTGTGTGACAGGTCCCCGCAGCTCCCGGTCCTCTTCGGCGCTCTGCTAGACGTTAGCTAGTCTCGTCGAATCAAGTTCGCCAACGACCCGGCACCAGCCAGCGTGGCGGCCTTTGATTGCGCTTTGGTGGCGAGATTTCCCGCAACAGTTGACAGACGGAACGGAACAGCACTGGCGCCGGGTTTCGACCGGTGCGCTGGTCGCCAGCAAAGGCAGCGTCTCTTGCCCACCTCAAGCGGACCAACGCAGCCAGACAGGCGGCGTCTTCAAGTAAACTCGCTGCCTGCCAGCTCTCAGAGCTTACTCCCGAATGTCAGTGGTCGGGTGTTGATTCAAAGGTGCCGAATTTCTTGCCCACGGGCCACCCTGAAAGGTCCGCGTGATGGTTGACGCTGCCGACCGCGGGCAATGCGCCTTCGAATCACGAGCCATCAGTAGCCGCGTACTCGAACTGGTTTTTTATCTGCTCTTTCGGCAGCGGATGGCCGTCTACCTCAACGTACGGATAAATCAGGAAGTTGACGGGTTCCCCCCTCTGGCGCGGCTTCAGCGTCAGATCGCGACCCGTCGTGAACGCAACTCGGTCGGCGTCGAGATGGCCGAAATAATACTGGCGTAGTTCGGGATGCTTCCATGCTTCCGACGCGTCCACCGGAACCCACTGGCCGCCAGCATAAAATTCCGCCCAACAATGATAACCCGGGATTTTGCCTGCGCTCTGCGCGCCGAGCGGAAAGCCAATCGTAAAGCGCGCCGGTATCCCCCGCGACCGCGCAATCGCGATGAACAGCGAATGGAAGTCGGTGCAGTTCCCCTTCTTGACATCGCACGCATAAATAGCGTCGCCGCGTCCCCACCCGGTGCCGCTCTTGTCGTAGATCATGTTCGCGATTACGTAGTCATAGATTGCCCGGGCCTGTTCGTACGAAGAACCGTCCGGATCGCCCACCTTCGCGCTCACCACCTTGATCTGTCCGTCGATTGGGACCAGGCGGTCAGGACCCAGGTAGCTGGCAAACAGCCCGCCGGTCGGCTCCGGAATGTTGGCCTGCGCCTCCGCTAGGTCCGCCGATTCCTCGACGCGCCGCACCTTGAAACGGATGGTGACCGGTATCGAACCCGAGGGTGGCACCGTGGCGGACAGATGCGCTATTCGATTGCCGCCGATGGGCTGATTTATCACCTCAACATGCGCCGGACTGTCGAGCTTGACCCCGCTCACTTGCTGGAATCGGTCTTCTCGCGGCAGCGGAATCCAGGCCTCGACACTGTGGGCGTTCGGATTCATTCCGGTGAGAACTGTGTGATAGATGAATTCGACCTCTCGCACCTTCGCAGGCTCGACTGCAGATTGGGTTTGCGCTTGGGCGCTTAACAAATCGCCACCCACGACCGTCAGCACGAACATCGCGGCGAGGAGCAGGTATTTGTGAGAGCCGGGGTTTATCACCAAACTTCTCCTTTGAATTGTTCGTCGATCAGGTTTCTACCAGCGGGTTACGAGCTTGCGGGCCCAATACATC
>DASXMJ010000049.1 GCA_036495685.1 Candidatus Binataceae bacterium
CGCAGACGCGGTTTTCAGCACCTCGCCGGCGCACCTCTGGGACGAACTGGTCGCCAAAGGACGAGTGCCGGAGGTCGAGCCTCCATCACCGGGAGGCGGCTCACTGTTAAAGATTCTTGAATTACCGCCGAATTCTATCGAGCAGAGCTTTCCGCCCTCGCCACGCTGACCCATCCTCGCTCGAAACACGGTGCTTCTCCCCAGAGGAGAAACTGGCCGCGCCAGGCGGCGAATCAGGAACAGTAAAATGTCCGCTGCTTCAGGAATATCGTGGGCCGTGACAAACCCAGCTAGGAAGTGCCGCGTTCACGCAACGCTTCCAAAAAACGGTTTTTCAAGCCGTCGAACGGACCGTTGGACATGAAGATGGCGATGTCGCCGCCAGAGCAATCGGCGAGCATCCGCTCCAGAATCTCATCGTTCGATGTACACGCGAAGGTCGCTGCGCCGTGCGCGGCGACCGCGGCTACCAGCGCCGCGGTATCGAGCCGCTCAGTCGGTGGAATCGGGTCGCTGTCCTTGAAATAGACTGGGCCGAGATAGACGCGCGATGCACCCGCGAAAGCGTCGCCGAATTCCCTTTGAAACACGTTGCGCCGCGCGGTGTTTGAGCGGGGCTCGAATGCTGCGAGCAACCTCCGCCCCGGAAAGCGTTCGCGGATTGCCTGCAGCGTCACTCGAATCGCGGTCGGATGATGGGCGAAATCGTCCACCACGGTCACCCCGGCCGCCTCGCCAAGCACCTGCTGGCGGCGCGCGACGCTCGTGAATGACTTCAGTCCGCGCGCGATTTCGTCCACCGAGAGCCCGAATTCGCGGAGCAACACGAAGACCCCCAGCGCATTGGCAACATTCATCCTGCCGCCAATGGGCAGGTGCATCGCGCGCGCGACCGTCTCGCCCTCGCTGACCACGTCAAAATGTGCCCCCTCCGCGCCAACTCGAATTTCGGTGGCGCGGAATTGCCCGCGGTTGAGGCCGAAGGTTATCGAGTGAGCGCGCGATCCTTTGACTGCGTCGAGTGCGTGCGGAAAATCCGCGCATACCGCGAAGGTGCGATGGTGGTCGGCTTGATTCGTCAGCGCGCGAAAGCTCGCTTTCACATGGTCCAAGTCGCGATAGATGTCGGCATGGTCGAACTCGACCGCCGTGAGTATGGTGCCGGCGGCGCGATAGTGGAGAAACTTGGGGCCCTTGTCAAAAAATGCAGTGTCGTATTCGTCACCCTCGATTACGAAATACGGCCCCCCACCCAACCGGTAGTTGGAGTTGAAATCCAGCGCCACCCCGCCGACTAGCATCGACGGGTCGCGGCCTGCACTAGCGAGCACGTGCGCCATCATTGCGGTCGAGGTGGTCTTGCCGTGGGTACCGGCAACCATCAGGACTTTTTTGTCCTTGAGGAAGAAGTGCCAGAGCGCTTCCGGCATCGAGAGGTACGGGATGGTCGATGCCAGCAATGACTGCGCCTCCGGATTCACCCGCGGAATGACGTTGCCGACCACCACCAGGTCCGGTGCGGGGGCAAGATTGCTGGCGCCAAATCCGGCCTTCAACTCGACGCGCGAGGTGCGCAGCAATGATGCGGTCGGCTCATAGAATTGATTGTCGGATCCGCTGACTCGGAATCCGCGCTCCACCAGCATCCCCGCCAGCGCCGCCATCGCCGTTCCGGCCACGCCGATGAGATGCACATGGCGCAGGGCCGCAGGAATGCGCGCCAGACGCGCTTCGCTCTCCGTGTCAGGCACCGTCGATAGCTTCCATTATCAAGTCGTGAATCCTTGGGCGAAACTGCCTGATCGCCTGGTTGTCGCGGCGGGGGTGAACGCGGTTCGTCATCAGCGAGACGGCAATCTCGCGCGCGGGCTCTATCCAGAGTGAAGTGCCGGTGAAGCCGAGGTGGCCAACCGCGGCGGGTGAGAAATGGCGCCCCGAGCTGGAGGCCTGCGGCGAAGGCGTGTCCCATCCCAAGGCCCAAGTCGAATCCGCAACGGCGGTATCGCGGGTCCAGAATTCGCGCATGATCGCCTGCGGGATAAAATCCGAGCGACCCGCCCAGCACGCGATCAGGTGAGCGGCTATGCGGTCGACTTCGTGCACCGGAGCGAACAGACCCGCGTGTCCCGCGACTCCGCCCATCGCGTAGGCATTCTCGTCGTCCACTTCACCCACCAGCAGACGTCCGCGCGAGGGGCAGATTTCCGTCGGCGCGAACATGTCGGTCACCCGCTCCAGCCTGTGCGAGCGCACCAGGGCCATATCGATGAAATCGGTGGAGCGGAGTTCGAGCGGGCGAAAAATCTTGTCGCGGCAGAAACGATTGAGCGCAAGTGTGGCGACGTTTTCGATCGTCTCTCCCAGGAGCATGAAGTTGAGGTCCGAATAGATTGCTTTGGTGGCGGGCGGTGCTTCGGGACGCTCGCGGTGAATTTCCTCGTAAGTGAATTCCTTGGCGCCCTGGCTGGCCATGAAATTGACCTTGCCGCCCTTTTCGATGGCCGCTATCCGCTCGTGGAACGGCCGCCAGGCGGCCAGTCCCGAGCAGTGCGCGAGCAGATGGCGGAAGGTCACGCCGGACTTTCCGTGGACGCCGAAATTGTGAAAAAAGCGCGTCACGCGGTCGCCCAGGCGTAACTTGCCATCCCGCGTCAGCACCATGGCCGCGACCGAAGTGGCGAGCGCCTTGGTAAGCGAAGACAGGTCGAACACGGTGTCGACCTTCATCGGCGTGCGGGTCGGGACTAGTGAGCGGAAGCCGAAAGCGCCTTGGAACCCGATATCGCGCCCAACTCGAACTACGACGGTGGCGCCGGGGATGACTCCAGCCTCGACCGCCTCGTTAAAGGCCCGCTCTACTTCACGCCATCCCACGGCTGATCCACTCTGACCGAACTCATTATCGCACGAGCGCGCCTTAATTTAAGCGATCTGCCGCGCTTGACTGTTGCCGAGTATCCAAGGACGCCACTACCAGTCAGCCCTCCTGCGTCCGGTGAGACTCGTGCAAGTGTCGAGCGACGGGGCATCAGCTTTTTTGGCGTGCACCGCAGGACGGATCGCGCACGGCGACGGGAGGCCGAGGACCTCCGAGCTGGAAGCGACCCCTTGGGAAGAGAGGAAGATCTGGCGCGCACGAGGTCTGAGTATCGATTCACCGTCTACCGAGACCCGCGCCACGGTAAGTTCCCACCGCTAATTTCTAGGAGACCGGTGCGTCGGCGAAGTGGATTTTGCGGGTCCCCGCATCCACCTTCACCCGCACCACGAAAGGAATCGTAAGATTCTCGGTGCCGTGACCGGCTTCGACCCCGGTGAGCACCGGGATTCCGAGGTCGGCGGTTTGTTCGGCTATGAATTCAGCGATTGCGCGTCCTTCTGGTTCGCTTCCTTCCACTGGCTGGATTGCGCCCACTACTAGGGCGACGAGCCCGCGAAGTGCGCCCGACTGCCGCAACTGGACTAACATCCGGTCGACTCGATAGGCGCGCTCTCCGGTGTCCTCGAGGAACAGGACCTTGCCCTTGAAGTCCGGGGCGTAGCTGGTCGCCAGCATCGCGACCACCACCGACAGGCATCCTCCGATGATCTCGCCCTCGGCTTTGCCCGGCTTAATCGACTCTCGAGCATCCAGTTCGAAGGATGGCAGCTCGCCGCACAACAGCCGCCGCATGTGTTCGACGGAGCGCGCGCTGAGGCCGTGCGCAAAGTCCATTGCCACCATCGGTCCGTGAAACGCAACCATCCCCGCGCGCTGCACGATCGTGTTAAGCAGGAAGGTCTCGTCGGAATAGCCAACGAACGCCTTGGGCGAGCGTGCGATTGTCGCGAAGTCCAGCAGGGGCAGAATCCGTCCGCATCCGTAGCCGCCCCGCGCGGCAAAAATCGCGCGCACCGAGTCATCGGCAAAGGCTTCCTGAAGCTCGCGCGCTCGGTCCTCATCGGAACCTGCCAAAATGCCAGCCCGGGCGAGCACGCGCTCTGAAACCTTCACGCGAAACCCCATCGTGCCGAGCGCGTTTACGCCGCGTTCCAGGTATGAACGCTCGATTGCCGCGGCCGGAGCCACGACCGCCACGGTATCTCCGGGCTTGAGAGCGGGAGGTTTGATGCGAGGGGAGGCCATCGAGGTTGCGCCAGTCTAGCAAATACCAAAACCGGACGCCCTGTGTACGCATTTTGCGCAGGAGTAGGCTTTTGGAGTGAGGAACCTGTTGCCGCTCGTGCTTCGCAATCTGTCACGCAATCGGCGCAGAACCTTGCTGACCGTTCTGTCGATCGCGGTTTCGGTTTTCATGTTCGCCGCGCTCATGAGTTTGCCTACGCTGGTGGATGAGATCCTGAAGGACCGCGCCAACTCGGTGCGCATAATCACCTATGCGAAGACCGGCCTCTCCTATCCGCTTCCCGCCGCATACGCGGCAAAAATCGCGCAGTTACCGCATGTCGAAGCCGTCACCGGCGAATCAGTATTCCCCAGTACTTACCGTGATCCCAAGGACTTCGTACCGGCCGCTGCGATGGATCCGACTCAGCTCGAGGCGCTGTTCCCGGATTGGAATATCAAGCCTGCCGAAGCGGCCGAGTTGCAGCGCACTCGCTCAGGGGTTCTGGTCGGCGCGCAGTTGATGAAGCTCTATCACTGGCGCCTCGGCGACAACCTGATCCTGCACGGAGTCGCCTATCCAATCGATCTGCAACTCAAAATCGTCGGCACGATCGGCGGCAATGTTCCTCCTTCCGCCGTGGTAATCCGCCAGGACTTTCTCGATGAGGCGTTGGGTCGGCCGGGCACGGTGATGTTGCTGTTTTCCAAGGTCGATCATTCCGATGCCGTTTCTCAGGTCTCCGCCACGATCGACGCCCTGTTTGCCAACTCGTCGTCGGAGACGAAGTCAGAATCAGAAGTCGGGTTTGCCCGCGTGGCGCTGCGGAACTACCGGCTGGTGTTCGAGGGTATGAAACTGGTCGCGGTCGTCGTCGTGTTCACGATCGCGCTGGTCGCGGGGAATACCGCGTCGATGGCGGTGCGGGAACGCCGACATGAGCTCGCGGTCATGCGGTCCATCGGCTTCACGCGCGGCTCGGTAATCTCGTGCCTGACGGCGGAAGGCATGCTCCTTGGGACGATCAGCGGGCTGGCTGGGGGTGCCCTCGGGTACGGAATTCTGAGGCTCATGCCGCATCTCGCGCGTTCGTTAGGACCTTTGGCATTCAGGATTGGTTTTCTGCCGCGGGTGGCAATTGAGGGGCTGCTGATCGCAATTGCGATTGGAACCGTCAGCAGCCTGGTGCCGGCCCTGTTTGCGGCACAGCGCGACGTGTCAGCGGAACTGCGGGCAATTGTGTGAGGTTCAGCTGCGCTCGGGCGTAGCGACGCAGATCGGTGCCGTCACGTCGAAACGGAATCTGGCGGGTCATCGAGGGTGGGAAATCAGATCGACGCACGGCGGTCAGGCCGTGCTCTTTCTGAAGCAGTGGTTGCGGTGGGCCTTCCTCGCTGGTACTGGACTACTTGTCGAACTGCACCGTTGCGGTGCCGGTGACCAGGCGCTCTGCTTCTTCGTTCTCTATCCACACGTCGATTTCCGCCCTCCGCTCTGCCTCCGTGGTGTGCGTGATAAAACCCTGGAAGGTCAGCGTATGGTCAGGTTGCACCGGCACTCGATAGGTGGTGCTCAGGCGAATCATCCGGGCACCCCCATCGTATCCGATCCAGTCGGTCACGAGCTTGCTCAGCAGGCCCAGGCTCATGTTACCGGGCAGAATGATTCCCGGGAGGCCCTCCTTGCGCGCGCCTTCATCGTCGGTAAAGCGTGCGGCCGGCAGCCCGGCCGAATTCGCATACTTGCGGCATTGATCTTTGCTGACGAATTGGTGGACGGGACCGAGAGTGTCACCGATATGAACGTCTGCGAAAGTTTTCACGCTGGTCTCTCTAGCTTTCAGGTGCGGCTCATGAAGCGATGGTCTATGTGTGCGACTTCCTGCCCGTCCTGATTGCTCAGGGTCGAGCGCACCACGACGAATACCATCGTCCCGGTTCTGCCGGTTTTTTCGTAGATTTCCTTGACGTGGGAACTCAGCGTGATCTTGTCGCCCGCATGGATGGACCTGACGAACTCAACATCCTTGCCCGCATCAAAGCCCGCGCGCCCGAACCGCGGAACATGCTGAAAGAAATGGCGCCCGTTGCGAAAGGTCACCGCGTACGCAGGTGGCGCGACCTTCCCGTCCGCATAAAGTGGATTGGTCTCGCCTAGGGTTTCGCAGAAGCTTTGAATGCGCTCTGCCTTCACTTCGACCGCGTCGGTGGTTTCGAACACCCGGCCTATCAGGTTGGGATCGTAGTTTAGCGCCATTGCTATCTCGTCTGGACCGCCTCCGCGTGAGGTACCGGCTTGCGGCGCGGACGAAAATCAACCGGCTCATAGTCGCCGCTTTTCAATTCACGCACCAGGTCGTCGACCGAACGAATGGCGCCCGCAAAGCGCGTCGCGCACAAACCGATCAGGCTCACCAGGTGACTGTCCGAACCGCCGACGGCACTATAGCCGTATCGTCGCACGAGCTCCGCGCTGCGTTCGTCCTCGCCCTTGCGCGAGCCGCCGTTCAGCACCTCCACCGCCACTACGTTTTCAAGCGGCGGCCGTTTTTCGTAGTGCTCGTACAGCCCGATGTTGGGACGCCCCGGGTGACACGGGACTGCGAGTCCACCCATCTTGACGACCTCGTCGATCAGTTCCTGAGCATCGAGCCGAATATTTGCGAAGTCAAAGCGCCGCAGCATGTCTTCGTTCACACCATACACGAGGACGTGACCGTAATTGGTTTCGACCTCGGAAGCGCGCAGCACCATGACCCCGAACTTGTCTTCGAGATGCCGATAGTCGGCATCGCGGTTGAACTGGCGATGCTCCGTAAGAACGATGCCGTCGAGTGGGCGCTCGGCGTGGCGCAGCCTGATCCAGTTGAGGTAAGCCTCTACCGGTGCGCGACTGTCTTCGGATGCTTCGCTATGGGTATGCAGATCAAGGGTTGTGGCCACCAGGATTAGTTCCTTACCTCGCCGGGCGAAACTTCGCGAGCGTCACTTGCGGGGTGACATCCTCGTATACGACCTCGACGGGCATCCCTATTTCAGCTTCTTCGGGACGGCATTCCACCAGATTGGTTAGCATTTTCACGCCTTCATCGAGCTCCACCCACGCCATGATATAGGGCAATGCTTCACGAAAACCCGCGCCCTGGTTCTGGTAGGTCGCGGTGAAAGTGTAAACCTTGCCGCGCCCGCTGCAGCGGACCCACTCGGTGCGCGGCGACAGACAGCTCGTGCACTGCGCTCGTGGATGATAGCGCAGGTCGCCGCAATCGCGGCACTTCTGCACGTACAGTTCGTGGCGTTGTAGTGCTTCCCACCACGGGCGCGTTTCCTCATCGATAACCGGAAGCGGTTTCAGGTATTTCTTTTCCTTTTGATCTGCCATGGCCGCAGTTCCTATTGGTTGCTTAGAATCAGGGTTGCGCCCGAATGACGCAGGCCGAGGCTGCCGCCGGTGCCGTGGACCAGCGCGATCCTGCAGTCCTTGACCTGGCGCGGGCCGCATTCGCCGCGCAGCTGCTTGGTCGCCTCGATCACCAGAAACATCCCACGCATCATAGGATGATTCGATGAGAGGCCGCCCCCGTCGGTATTGATGGGAAATTCACCATCGAAACGCAACCGCCCCCCGCTCACGAATGCGCCCCCTTCGCCGGGCTTGCAAAAGCCTAGGTTCTCGAGCGTCGACACCACCGTGATCGTGAACGAATCGTAGATCATTGCCATGTCGATATCGGCGTGTTTTACACCCGAGCGCTCGAAGGCCAGCTTGCCCGATTGTGCGGCTGCGATATCCAGAAAATCGCGCTGGCCGCGCGCCGCATGCCGTACCGCCTCGCCGGTCCCCAGGATGTAGACCGGCTTCTTTTTCAGATTGCGCGCGCGCTCCGCCGAAGTGATCACCAGCGCTCCGCCACCATCGGAGATAATGCAGCAATCGAGCAGATGGAGTGGCGACGAAATCACGCGCGAGGCGAGCACGTCTTCCACCGTGATCGGATTGCGGTATTTCGCGACCGGATTCATCGACGCATGCAGGCGCATCGTAACCGCCACCTCCGCAAGCTGCTCCGGGGTGGTCCCGTACTCGTGTATATGCCGCTGCGCAACCATCGCGTAGGAGCCGACCGTGGTCGGCCCAAACGGAATCTCGAACTGATCGCAGGTGTCTCCCCCTCCGCCCCCTGCACCCGTCGGCCCGCGGTACGAAGCGATCGTCGAGCCGAACGCGACCACGCACACCTCGCACAGTCCCGCCGCGATCGCGGCGGCGGCATGCGCCGTATGCGCGACGAACGATGACCCGCCGATCGAGGTCGAATCCACGTAGTTGGGATTCAGGTTCATGTAGTCGCAGAAACCCAAGATCCCCATCCCGCTCATTCCGATGCCGGCCATCGCCAGTCCGTCCACATCCTTGATGGTCAGGCCGCAATCATGGAGCGCACCGCGGATACTCTCGGCCGCAATCTGGAACATGCTCTTGTCCGGCGCAAAGCGCGTCGGATGCTCATACACGCCCGCCACGCAGGCTTTACGAGTTAGACTCATGATGCGTTCTTCCTACTTCAGCTCACCGAGGAATTCTTCGATGGCGTCGTTAACTACCGCCGGTTGCTCGATCGGAATCATGTTGCCGGCATCGGGCACCACCTCAAGGTGTGCGCCCTGGATCTTGTCTCTGAGGAGTTCCGCGTCTTTTGCCCCAGCGCTCTGGGCCTCGCCGCCCAAGATCAAGGTCGGTTTTTTTATCGCGGAGATGGCACCGGTGAGATCGACTTCCTGGCACGCCCGGGTGTCCGTGTAGCGGACCCGCGGATCGGTCTTGACCTGCTCCATCCACATTTCGCGGACGACGTTGAAATTTTCCTTGACGGTCTTGGAAGAAAATCCGTCGGTCACGAAGGCCTGCGGCGCGCGGCCCATCATGACCGCGGATAACTGCTGAACCCGATCCCCGGGAATCGCGAACTTCGCAGCGGTCGCGACCAGAATCAGAGCCTCGACGCGCGCCGGGTAATGCAACGCAAATTCCATCGCGACCGCCCCGCCCATCGACCATCCTGCGACGACGGCGGATTGGAATTGCAGCGCATCCATAAAAGCCGCGAGGAAATTGGCGTACTCGCCGATGGACATCAGGCCTTCGACCCCATCAGATCGGCCGTGGCCCGGAAAGTCGAAAGCGACCGGGCTGTGCCTTCCCGCCAGAGCGTCGAGCTGATGGTGCCAGGGGGCGCTATTGCCGCCCTCACCGTGCAGGAAAACGATTTTGCGTCCGCGGGAAAAGTCCGGGATCACCTCGGGCAGCGTAGTCGCACCCCGGTACTGGTAGTAGATCGCGTGGCCGTTTACGTCGGTGTACTTGGTTGGCATCGCCGCGTGATTCTCCGTGCAGCTTTTTTCGGTTAGCTATTAGGTTCGCAGCGCGCTTGTCAAATGTACTTGCAACTGGAGGAGAAATTACCACCATTCTAATTGAAGCTTACCCCATCTTTCCTCCAGATAATTGCCTCGCCGCCGGCGCTACTCATCACCGCCAGAACGCGCTATCTACACCCAGATTCATCCGGGAGATTAGTCCATGGCATATCAGGCAATTGAAACCAGAAATGAGGGCGCAGTCGCCTGGCTCACCCTCAATCGCCCGCACAATCTCAATGCGCTCAGCGCTCTGATGGTGGAGGAGCTGGAAGACTATCTGCACAAACTGCCGAAGGACCATGCGACTCGAGTCGTGATCATGCGCGGTGCGGGCCGTGCCTTCTGCGCGGGCCTGGATCTCAAGGAGCAGAACCGCGGCGGAGCGGGGCTCGGTGCATCGACCACCGGGACCATGGAGACGCAACGCCGCATGAGCGACCTGGTGGTCGCCATGCGCCGGGCGCCGCAGCCGTTTATCGCGGCAATCCGCGGCCCCGCAGCCGGCGGAGGATTCGCACTCGCACTGGCCTGTGATGCCCGCATCGCGGGAACCTCGGCGCGCTTCAACGCCGCCTTCATCCGTATCGGGTTGAGCGCCTGCGACATGGGCGTGAGCTACCATCTGCCGCGCGCCGTGGGAATGTCGGTTGCTTCGGAGTTGATGCTGACCGGGCGCTTCATCAACGCGGAGCGGGCACTGGCAACCGGATTAATCTCGGAGCTGCATCCCGATGCCGAAGTTGACGCGGCCGCGAACAGGCTCGCCCAGGAAATGAC
>DASXMJ010000050.1 GCA_036495685.1 Candidatus Binataceae bacterium
TGCTCAACCATTTCTCCGGAATAGCGGTCGATCGGCACACCCGCGGATTTGATCAGAACATCGATGCTTCCTGGTGGGGTCTCCGACTTGTTCCACTCGGTCGAGGGCGCGGACAACGAATTGACGACAAAAATGATGATACTGCGAGTGCCGTCGAGCGGGGTCGGTTGGCCGTCGTCGTGCATCGCTTCGTAGGTTTCTAGTACATCCAGCACGCTGCGGAGACCCAGGTTGTCCGATATGCCCCCATCCACCAGGTGGAAGTACGGATCTTCGACGCCATTATCGAGTTCCAGTAGTTCGCGCAGACGATTGAGAGCACGAGCTGCCGGCCGTGGCGGTTTGGGAAGTTCTGCAAAAGTCCGAAGCCAGGGCGGTGGTTGGTAGTCGCAACTCCCACCGTAGTTGTTGATCGTTAGGGGCGACAGTGCGACCGGTACAGCGGACGATGACGCGGCGGCGCGCGAGAGTCTGACCGGGTGGAGATCCGCGCACATGACGTCAAAATTCTGCGGTATGAAGACGATCCGCGCACCTGTCCCGAGTTCTGTCGCGCTCACCGCGATCATCGGCCCGCCCGCGCTATAGAGGTCAGCGAACGTGGCCCCATTGAATAGAATTTCGTCGTATAGCTGCGCCGCTACCTCGGAACGCCCCCACCCAGTCGACGAGAATGTACCCCAATTCAGAGGATTGAGGATTCTCGAAGTCAATTCACCTTGCACGTCACGCTTGAGAAAGCGCGCCGGGTACTCATCAAACAAGCGGTCTCCATAAAGACCATACGCAAGGGCCGTGAAACTGCCGCCGGACACGCCAGTGATCACGTCGACCTCGTCGAGTAGCGAGGTCTGGCGGCCGGTGTTAGTGACAAGTTCCATGCTCCGCAGCGTCTCGAGTACCCCGTATGAGAAAGCCGCGGCCCGCGTGCCTCCACCCGAGAACGCGAGGACAACAATGTCTTGCGGATCGCCGCGATGCCACTGCCTCTGGACCTGACGCAGACTGCTGGGGTCGTATTTTGCGATCGGCGGATTGACCTGACGGGTCGCACATCCGCCTAGCAGCAGAATCGATGTCAGGACGAACGGCAGGAAGGCGGGCGAAAAAGTCATACACTTGTTTCGGGCGACATCCCAGCGAGAAACGATGGCGATTAGCATGGTGACTGATGCGACTATATAGAATGTGATACAGTCCGGCGCCAGTGGGGGCGGGATCGCCATACGTATCGCCGGCCCCATCCGTGAGCGGCAGGGTCGGTATGAGGTCGCCGCGCTTCCTGGCTTTCCTGATAGCGCAGGCGCTCGGCGCAGCCAACGACAGCGCGCTGCTGGTGCTCTTCCTGATGACAGTAGTTAGCGCTGAGGCGCGCGAGCTGCGCTACTCGAGGCTGGCGACGGCGATCTTTCCCATCCCGTTCCTGTTGTTCTCGCCGCTCGCGGGATACCTCTCGGATCGATTCGCAAAGCATCGGGTTCTGCTCTGGACCAAATGCCCCGAAGTGCTGGTGATGACGCTCGCGACGATCGGCTTCGGCTTGAGTAGCATCCGGTTCCTGTTCGTGGTCTTGTTCCTCTCCGCCACTCGTATCGCGTTCTTCTCGCCTGCTAAGTACGGGATCCTGCCCGAGGTTTTCGAAGACAAGGATATCTCGGAAGCCAATGGTATCGTAGAACTGACTACTTATCTGGCTATTCCAGCCGGATCAATCGCTGGCGTTTATTTCTACAGCGTCTTTCGGCAGCATCTCGCCGACGCCGGCATCGTCTTCGTGGTGGTCGCGTGTCTCGGGACGGTGGCAATCGCGTTCGCACCCAAAGCCCGGGCGGGAAATCGCGATGCGCATTTCGCGTGGAACGTAGTCAATTCATTTCATTCCGATTTCGCTGAAGTTTGGCGCGGGTCGACCTTGTACTACACAGTCGTCGGTATCGCCTGGTTCGGATTCCTCGGCTCATTCTTTCTCAACGTTGTGCCGGTGTTCGGAAGGAGCGAACTGCGCCTCAGCGGGGAACGGACCGGACTATTGCTAGCGATGCTTTCGGTTGGAATCGGACTTGGCGCGCTCATTGCCGGCCGCCTTTCCAAAAAGCACGTTGAGATCGGTCTGGTTCCGTTCGGCAGCCTGGGTATCACCTTGTTCTCCCTCATGCTCGCACGCTCCGGTGCGGGACGGCCGATATACCTGCTCGCGATCCCGTCCGATACGGCACTGGATCTGCTCCTGCTCGGATTTTCCGCCGGATTCTTCATCATCCCGCTTAATTCCTTGCTCCAGCAGCAAGCGCCGGCCGGGATGAAAGGGCGTCTACTCGCTTTCGTGAACGTACTGTCATCCAGCGCGGTGCTGATTGCCGCGGTGCTGTCATGGCTGTTGACGGGCCCTTTCGGGATGACGACGCGCCAAGCGACGCTAGTCGTGGCACTGCTAACGCTGGCCGGCAGCATCTACGTGGTCCGAATGCTGCCCGATTTCCTGGTGCGCCTGGTGACGTGGCTGGTTACCAGTACGATTTACAGGATCCGCACGGTGGGCGACGAGAATATCCCGGCCGAAGGAGCATTGTTGGTCGCGAATCACGTCTCGTGGATTGATGCACTTTTGATCGCGGCATCGACCGACCGCATGGTTCGCTTCCTGATGTTCCGCCCATATTACGAGTGGCGCGGACTTAACTGGTTCTTCCGCATGATGCACGTGATCCCGGTCGCTGCGAACGACCCGCCGGAAAAAACCGTGGACTCGCTTGAGCGAGCGCGCCAGGAAATCCGAAGTGGCCATACAGTATGCATCTTCGCCGAGGGCAGCATCACGCGTACAGGCAATCTGCTCAAGTTCAGGCGCGGCCTTGAACGGATCGCGTCGCACGTCGGTTGCGCGATCGTCCCGATCTATCTTGATGGAGTCTGGGGCAGCATCTTCAGCTTCGAGCGAGGACGCTTCCTATTCAAGTTGCCCAAGCGCCTGCTCGAGCCGATCACGGTCTATATCGGGGAGCCGATGCCTTCGACGACCACCGCAAATGAGGTTCGGCAGGCGATACAGCAGCTCTCTGTCGACGCGTTTCGGGCCCACAAAGAATGGCAGGTGCCGTTGCACGTCGGGTTCATCCGCCGCGCGAAGCGGCGGCGACGCAAGATCCTAGCGGCGCAAGCTGACGGCTCGCGAATCAGCTTCGGCACCACGCTCGTACGCGCGATCGCCCTGAGCCGCAGCGTCAGCCAGACTTACACGAACATCGGAGACGAGCGCATCGGCGTCATGATGCCATCCGGCATCGAGGCCATGCTGGCGCATTTCGCGATCTGGTTCGCGGGCCGCATCCCGGTCGATATAGATGCAACAGACTCAGCCGCGACGGTACGCTCGATAATCACGAGTTCGAAGCTGACCGGGATCATCGCCAGCCGCGAGGTTATCAATTCCTGGTCCACCCAATTGTTGCCCGCGCGTCTAATTCCATTCGATGAACTTGCGAAGGTGGCGCGGCGCAGCCGAGTTGTGATGCTCAAAGTCCTGCTCTTCCTGTTGCCAACCCGCCTGATGGCGCACTTCTTAGTGCGCGGCAACATCAGCAACGTCGACCAGGTCGCAACGATTCTGTACTCCTATCCCGATGATCATTCTCAGGCACCGCGGGGTGCGATGCTGACTCATCACAACTTGCTTTCTAACCTCGAGTCCCTGCGCCAGGTCTTTCGGGTTACTAGCCGCGACTGCATTCTCGGAACCGCAACCTTCGCAAACGCGCTGAGTTTCACAGGAACGCTGCTTCTGCCTGCGCTCACCGGAGCAAGTGTCGCCTACGGAGCGAAACTCGTCGCCAGCGATCTGTTAGGGCAGTTCTGCCGCGAGAACCGGGTTACGTTGATTCCGGCGTCGCCAGCGCTGCTTGATCAACTGATCGTCCACGTCTCGTCCGAAGACTTCAGCGATCTGCACCACGTCGCGGTGGGAGGCGCACCTCTCAGTGAACCGTTGCGGGATCGCTTCGCTGCGAAATTTGGCGTCGAGCCGCTCGAAGGCTATGGCTGCCCCGAATGCGCTCCGATCATCACTCTCAACATTCCTGACTACGGGTCGGGTTCGCGTCGCCAGACCGGACGACGTGCCGGTACTGCAGGTCATCCACTGCCGGGAATCTCAATTCGAATCGTCGATCCCGCAACCGGCCGGGAAGTGTCGCAGGGAACCGAAGGGTTCCTGCTGGTGCGCGGCCCTAACGTGATGAAAGGTTACGTCGACAGCGCGGAGTCGCCTACGGGCATGCTCAGCGACGGCTGGTTTCGTACCGGCGAGCGCGCGAGCATCGACAACGACGGTTTCCTCAAAATCGCTCGGCTTGTGGAACAATCGGGATAACTCCTATCGAGGGTGCGCACAACCCATCACAACTCAAGACTTTCGTCCGGGTTAGTGACAGCCTCCCTGGAGGCCGGGATCCTCTTTTGGCTACGTGAGCGCCAACTATCGGGCGCCGACTATGCCTTAAAACGTTGGCACCAAACGTTCGAGAGGGCGTTTAAAATGGATGGCGGTGTGGACAAGTTGATTGAAGGGGGCCCCGCGGCCGAACGACAATACTTAAAGGAGGCAACCCGACGATTCTGAAGGCCCTCACCGACGACGCGTTGAAGTTCTACGTAGCCTCCACGCAGTAGGGCGCGGACGCGCAGAGCAATTCCACGTCGGAACCAACGGAAGTGCGGAGGGCAAAACTCGTCAGGCGAGCCCGAGGTAGCTCTTCGATCGTTCCGACTGCAGCACCCAGCTGCCCTGAAGCGGAAATTTTCTACCGGACTATGTTCCTTCAATCGGCGCGGCGCATCCTGGACAGGCGATCGAAAGTGTCGTCGGTAAAATTTTTCAATCCGCTTGGGTCTAATGGGCGAGGCAATTCGTGGCGAAAAGAGTATCGACCTCTAGGAGCCGCGCGTCTTTTCGCATGTGGCACTTCCAGCCCGCCGCTCTGGCCAGCACCAAGTTTGGAAAACCCAGTTTGCGCTAGAATGCAGGACGATGTAGTTGGGACCTGCCAGCGGCTGAGAAGGACCAATGAAGGCTTGGTGTCAAACTGGGCGGGGAGCTGAAATGAGGGCCCTCACGGCGGACCGAGCGACACCTGCCAGCAAGCTTGGAGCCTTTCGAGGGGCAGAAAGCGGAATCGCACAGCCGCTTCGAATATGCGGCCGTCCCCAAGCAAGCTTCTGTCGCAGTATCAGCTCCTAACCTTCTGCCATCGCACGAAGAATGATGCTCATCTTGCAGGGCTCTCATGCATCGGCATCCGCACTGGATGCACACCGCGAAGTCATGCGATGAGCTGTTCTAGGTCTCCTCTATCTCATCTGTCTCTTCCACCCGTTTGGGACGCAGCGAGAACACACTCAACGTTATTCCGAAGACCAAGGCCAGCCAACCGAAGGTGTCGCCGATTCGGTTGTACACAGTCATTCCCGATCCGATGGGGACTTTCGCTTCCAGGCCGGCGTAGGGTCGCGCTGAGCTGCGTGTCTGGTAGAGCACTCGACCATAAGAATCGCTGATCGTGAGAAGTCCGTCTCGCGCCGCACGGACGACGGAGTAGCCTCCCTCAACTCCGCGCAGAACCGCTACTCGAGAATGCTGCCAAACGCCGCGTCCGAAGTCATATGCGGGCACCAGCATCAACCGCACGTCTCCTCGACCATATTCGCGTCCGAGGCGGGGAAAATCCATGTCTTTGCCGATGGCGATTCCGGTCAAAACACCTTCGACAATTCTCACTATTCTCATATGCCCCGGGACGAACACGCCCTCGACACCGGGGACCAGGTGGCGCTTGGAATAGTCCGCGTCCAGTGCGCCAGGAGGGCTCAACAACCATGCACGATTTTCCTCGTGATCCTGAGCAGCGATAGTTACTCCCACCAGCAGGTAGACCCTGTCGGCCTCACCCAGCTGGTGGAGAGCCTGACGCATCGCTTCGGCCTCAGCCGGGGTGAAGGTAGCGATCTTCTGCGGCAACACTACGACGAGTGCGCCGCGCCGCGCCATGTCGTCAATTCCGGTTTTGTAGGTGGTCCATGGTGGCGCGTCGATGGAGCTGGCCTGAATGTTTTGCGGCGTATCTTCCACTACCAACCCGATTGGTATCTCGTATTGGCGCCGCGCGAGCGCCAATCTTACGAAGCCAAATGCTATCGCCGCGAAGACGAGCGAGCCCGCTACTGCATATGCCCTGCGAAATTGACCCGGCTCCGAGCGTTGGTGCCACGCGATCGCCAGAGTGGACGCGACCAGGTTCACGACGAATACGATGCCGCTGGTTCCCGCGAGCGACGCAATCTGGATGACTGGGATCGCGTTCATTTGGCTGTAGGCGAAGCTTGCCGATGAGCCTTGAGCCGAGAATGAGCTTTCCAACATGTCGAAGCCCGCGGTCAGCGCGGGATACACGAAAATGGAGAGCCAGTGCCGCCAATGAACCACAGCCTGTCGCGCCAAACTGACGGAGATGACAAGGGCGATTGCCCGGCCGAGCGGAACCAGCACCATCAGCATTGGCCCCCCAATCTGGAGGTAGTAACTGGCCCTGCTGATGCTCCCCAGCAGCGACGCGATCACCGCAAGCACCACTGTCTCCCGCAGCGGTGCCGAGAATGACGCCGCGAGCAGAGGTGTCGCTGCAATCCAGGCAATAAGCCAAAACGGATGCAGACTCATCGCGACTGAAATCATGACTCCTGAGCCGATAGCTGCGATAAAGCGTTGGCGGGATGTGTCGAGTGAAGGAAATGTGTCGAGTGAAGGAAATGTCATCGGAGGAGCTACTAAACGGTAGCAGGATTTCCGAAAAAAAAGAGTTTTACCACACTCGCCGGTGGTCGCACCGATGCGGGCCTTCGATAGGAATTCCGCCTTCGGCAACGACCCTGCTCAAGTACCGTTTCAGTTCTCGTTGTATGCGCGGTGGGGCACGCAGCGCACGCTGAGGGTGATCTTCGTGCGCGACCGGTGCGCCGGACAGGGTGAAAATTGACGACAAAAATGATGATACTGCGAGTGCCGTGGAGCGGGGTTGGGCTTGGCTTGCGGAAGAATCTGGATAACTCTTATCCACGGTGCATACAGTCCATCATAACTCAAAACTCGTCCGGGCTAAGTCACAGCCTTCCCCCTGAGGTCGAGATACTCTCTTCGCGACGTTAGCGCCAACTATCGGGCGCCGACTATGCGTTCAAACACTGGCGCCACACGTTCGAGAGGGTGTTTAAAATGGATGGTAGTGGGGACAAGTTGATTGAAGGGCCGCGCGGCCGAAGGACAACGCTTAAAGGAGGCAGTCCGGCGATCCTTCGGCCCTCACCGACCACACGTTAAAGTTCTACGTAGCCTCCACGCAGTGGGGGCGGACGCGCAGAGCAATCCCACGTCAGAACCGACGGAAGTGCGGGAGGCCAGACTCGTCTGGTGAGTTTCCGAGGTAGCTCTTCAATAGTTGCCGACCGCGGCACCCAGCAGTTCTGAAACGGAAATTTTCTACCGGGGTGTGTTCCTTCAATCGGCGCGGCGCATCCTGGACAAGCGATCGAAGGTGTCGTCGGTAAAGTTTTTCAATCCGCTTGGGTCCAATTGGCGAGGCAATTCGTGTCGAAAGAAGCGATTGAGGATGAGACACTAAGAAAAGCGACGAGACTCGCCGTCTATTTGCTCAAAGTGACGATTTCAATTGTCGGAACCGTTGCTGATCTTTACGACCAATCTGATCGGTCCGGTATCTAGCGGTCGTTTAAAGCTTTGCATTAACAAGCGCTATGCATTAGATAGCAGCCAGAAAACCGAAGTCACTTACCCGCCGTGATGGTCGTTCTCGCGATTTTCGTCGCCCTCTTTTTTGTATTTAGTCTGG